>NZ_JBFDAE010000007.1:0-231033 GCF_040720935.1 Algibacter sp. 2305UL17-15 | reverse complement strand
AAACTGAAAATGGCGCCCAAATCTACGCGGTTATTCGTTCGGTAACTGACACCTGTATCAAAAACGGACAAAACATATTCTGTGCTTTTAAAACTATTGCTATATTGAAGCCTGAATAGTTACGAATGATTGAAATATAAATAAACTATTCGAACAAGGAAGAGGACAAATACCTATCGCCTATATCGCAAATAACAGCAACCACTACTCCTTTCTCCAAAGATTCCGCTATTTTTAAAGCGCAAAATACTGAGCCACCACTACTCATACCTGCAAAAACACCTTCTTCTTTGGCTAATTTTATGGTTGTTGCTTTGGCATCTTCTTCTGAAACATCAACGACAATATCCACTTTTTTTGGGTCGAAAAATTTTGGGACATATTCAGGCGACCATTTTCTAATTCCTGGAATTCTTGCGCCATCAGCGGGTTGTGCCCCAACTATTGTGATGTCCTTGTTTTTTTCTTTTAAATATGTTGAAACGCCCGTAATAGTCCCTGTTGTTCCCATGGCAGACACAAAATGGGTTATTTCCCCATTGGTAGCTTTCCAAATTTCAGGGCCTGTGGTTTTATAATGTGCTTTCCAATTATCATCATTTTCAAACTGATTTAAAAGTGTATATCCTTTTTCATCCCTTAATTTAAAAGCCACATCCCGAGACCCTTCAATACCAATATCCGAAGATGTTAAAATTACCTCAGCTCCATATGCGCGCATGGTCTTTATGCGTTCTTCGGTAGAATTTTCCGGCATAATCAACACCATTTTCAAACCCAACAAATTCGCAATAAAAGCCAATGCAATGCCTGTATTGCCGCTTGTTGCTTCAACTAAGGTGTCTCCTTTTTTAATGTCGCCCCGTTTTAAGGCTTCATTAATCATGTTAAAAGCGGGCCTGTCTTTTACGCTTCCGCCTGGGTTATTGCCCTCTAACTTCAAAAACAATCTCACGCCTTTTTTTGAAATCAAATGTGTTGCTTCAACTAGGGGCGTATTCCCTATTTGACCAATAATACTATTTTCGAATTCCATTTTTTCTTGGTCTTATTTTAATTTCTGTTTGGTAGGTTACTAACGAATTTTCTGGAACAGATTCCGTAATCCAAACGTTAGCACCAATGATACTATTTGCTCCAATTACAATATCGCCGCCTAAAATAGTAGCATTCGCATAAATACATACATTATCCTCAATAGTTGGGTGTCGCTTTGTAGATGCCAAACTTTTAGATACCGAAATACCACCTAAAGTTACACCTTGATAAATCTTAACGCCTTTTCCAATTATAGACGTTTCGCCGATCACAATTCCGGTGCCGTGGTCAATATAAAACGACTCACCAATGGTTGCTCCCGGATGAATATCAACACCTGTAATACCATGAATAAACTCACTCATCATTCTCGGTAAAATATGAACACCCAATTTATAAAGTGCATGACTCAATCTGTAAATTGAAATCGCATAAAAACCCGGATATGCCATATAAATCTCAGCTAAAGAATGTGAAGCAGGATCATTTCTCTCAAATGCAATAGCATCTAGATCTAGTTTTCGTCTTATTTCCGGAAGTTCAGTTTTAAAAGTTGCCCAAATCTCGCTACCATTTTCTATCTCTAATTTAGACACTATTTCAATAAATGTTTCTTCTAAATAATCCTCATGTACTTTTTCCTGATCACAATCAAACAAAGAATAAAACAATCTTTTAGTGAATGTTTTTGCGGTATCTTTTAAGCAAACGTTATAACTTTTCATATAGCTATTTGTTGTAAAATTTCGAGTGCATAAAAGTAAAACTTATCCTTTTAAATCTCCCCTTTATGAAACACTAAATCCTACAAGACGTTTGAAACCTTGCAGGATTATATTTTTAATCATTTTTATTTTGGGCATTCCCAATATGCTGAATTTAGTTCAGGACCTAGGTCGGGATTTCCGCTAAAGTCTGTTTTCAATCTAGACTTTTAGCTTGTTTTTTAAAGTACATGTTAGGCTCTGTTTCTATTAAACCCACCCCTAGCCCCTCCGAGGAGGGGAACTCATACTCGTATTCAATTTTTTAGACCCTTCAGGTTTTGAAAACCTGAAGGGTCTCTAAACTATACACTTTTAGCTAATAGCCTGAACAACTGCTTTTGGCGCTTCTTTTCTTGACCCATCAAAACCATCAATGCCACTAACCGTTGTATATTTCAATACCAATCTTTTTCCTGGGTTTATAATTCTATACGCCGCTTGACACATTAAAGTAGCCTCATGAAAACCACATAGAATTAATTTTAATTTCTCAGGATATGTGTTCACATCACCAATCGCAAATATTCCAGGAATGTTTGTTTGGTAGTTCAAAGAATTATCAACTTTAATCGCATTCTTTTCAATATCCAGTCCCCATTTTCCAATTGGCCCTAATTTTGGAGACAATCCGAATAAAGGAATAAAATGATCTGTTTCTAATTGAAATGCTTCTCCTTCTTTTGGTGTTACAGAAACAGCTTCAATTGCACCATTACCGTGTAATTCCGTAACCTCAGCTGGTGTAATTAATTTAATCTTTCCTTCTTTAGTTAGCTCGCCTACTTTTTCAACAGAATCCAGCGCGCCTCTAAATTCATTTCTTCTATGAATCAAAGTGACTTCACTAGCAACATCGGTTAAAAAGATACTCCAATCCAATGCAGAATCTCCACCGCCAGAAATTACAACGCGTTTATTTCTATAGAATTCCGGGTCCTTAATAATGTATTCCACACCATTGTCTTCATAATCTGCAATACCATCAATAGCTGGTTTTCTAGGTTCAAAAGATCCTAAACCACCTGCAATCGCCACTATTGGCGCTTGATGTTTTGTCCCTTTATTTGTGGTCACTATAAAAGAACCATCTTCTTGTTTTTCTATCGTTTCGGCACGTTCACCTAAGGTAAACCCAGGCTCGAATTGCTTGCCCTGTTCCAATAAATTTCTGGTTAAATCTCCAGCTAAAATTTCTGGAAACCCAGGAATATCATAAATTGGTTTCTTAGGATAAATCTCAGAACATTGCCCACCTGGTTGTGGTAGTGCATCAATTAAATGACATTTTAATTTCAATAATCCTGCTTCAAATACAGTAAATAACCCTGTTGGTCCTGCGCCTATGATAAGTATATCGGTTTTTATCATTTTGTTTCTAATTTAGACCTGTCTGGTTTTAAAAACCAGGCAGGTCTTTATTCATTATTTTTTCTCTATTAATCCCTTTGTGAATTCGTTTAATGTT
Organism: Algibacter sp. 2305UL17-15; assembly: GCF_040720935.1. Taxonomy (NCBI): domain Bacteria; kingdom Pseudomonadati; phylum Bacteroidota; class Flavobacteriia; order Flavobacteriales; family Flavobacteriaceae; genus Algibacter; species Algibacter sp. 2305UL17-15. Next base: position 227,763 of record NZ_JBFDAE010000007.1, on the reverse strand, counting down.
TCCACTTTTTCTTCGAAATCACCTTTTATTGTTTTTCTGTACTCGTTTAAATTCTTCACTAAATCATCCACATTTTCAGGAATAACATCCTCAAAAAACTGGCGTAAACGTTTCGCTGTTGTTGGCGATTTTCCGTTTGTTGAAATTGCTACTTTTACATTTCCTTTGGTTACAATACCGCCCATATAAAAATCGCAATATGGTGGGTTATCGGCAACGTTTACTAATTTGGCTTCGGCGCGACAATCTTTCCAAACCTGAACATTAACTTCAGGAACATCTGTCGTTGCCACCACAATATGCTTTCCTTTTAAATACTTTTTTTTGTATGCATCATTAACTAAAGTAACGTCTCCCGTTTCGGCCAACTCTATCGTTCCGTCTCTAAACATTGGCGACACCATAGTTACATGTGCATCTGGACTCGATTTTAAAAGGAACGTTAATTTTTCTTCGGCTACATGTCCTCCTCCAACAATCAAAACATTTAAGCTTTTGGCTTTCAAAAAAATAGGATATAAATTATTTCTTTCCTCCCCTTCCGCCCCCAAAGGGGGAACTGGATTTGAACTTTCAATATTATTTACAACTCCTTTTTTCATTTATTCCTGTTCAACTTCTTTCCTAATTGAATCCAATACTGCTCGCTCTTTAACAACATCTCCGATAACTATAATTGCTGGAGCTGCGAGTTGTTTTTCTTTTACAACCTGTTGAATATTTCGAATGGTTCCTATACCTACATTTTCATTATCACGAGTTCCATTTTGAATGATTGCTACGGGAGTATTTCGTTTATTTTCAGCATAAAACACTTTAACAATTTCACTCAACTTATGCATGCCCATTAAAATAACGATTGTTGCTGTCGATTTTGCTGCCAATTCAACATCAGCTGATAAGGCGTGGTCTTTTGTAGTTGCTGTAACTACCCAAAAACTTTCTGCAGACCCTCGTTTTGTTAACGGAATACCTTGATAAGCCGGAACAGCCAATGCTGATGAAATACCAGGAACAACATACGTTTCAATACCAAATGCTCTTACATAGTCAATCTCTTCAGCACCACGACCAAAAATAAATGGGTCACCACCTTTTAATCGCACTACATGACCCTTTTCTTTGGCTTTGGTAACAATCAGTTCATTAATTTGTTCCTGCTGAAATGCATAACACCCTTTACGCTTTCCAACAAAAATAAGCTCGGTATCTTCCGAAGCATATTTAAGTAACGATTCGTTGATTAGCGCATCATACAAAATGACATTTGCAGATTCAATAGCCTTGATTGCTTTCAAGGTTATTAAATCTTCATCACCTGGACCTGCACCTACAACAGTTAGAAGCCCCCTAACCCGATAGCTATCGGGACCCAAAGGGGGAACTGGATTCTCTATATCTTTATGTGTAATTCTTTTATTCATTTTAATTTAAAGACTCTTTTAAAAGAGCCTTCATTATATTTAGAATACCATTTAAACGGCTTTCTTTTCAAGCTTGGTTTGAGCTTCTCTGTAACCTCTTACTTTATCTAAAAACTCATTCGCATTTTCAATATATTTTGAAGCAAATGCTTCAGTTGGTGCAAATTTATTGATTTGATAAATCAATTCTGAAAAAGAAACACCTAAATCTATTTTGCCACTTGCTACAAACAGTTCATCAAATTGACTGATTATGCCAGCATGTGTATTCGTCTTCTTGTTTTCAGCCAATAACAACGCTTTCGCGGAATTTACTAAAGAACTATACGCATGATAAATAGCACTTGAATACACTTTGTTATCAAAGGATTCTTTGGCATTTCCGATTTTTTCTTCACTCTCTAAAAACAATGTTGCAATTAAATCGATTACAACACCAGCACATTCACCAATACCAATCTCTTTAACGTATTTTTCTTCTTCACCCCAATCAATAAAATCAGATTGCTCTAAATTTTCAACATCCTGTAAATCGTTTAAGAAGTCGTAAAAATACTTTTCGCCTTGTTCTTTATAATACTCAACAAACTGTTTCCCGTTAGCGTTCGCCTCAAAATCATTTAAGATTCTTCTTAACGCTTCAGGGCCTCTTTTACTAGGCACTTTCACAACTTTATCAGCAAAAACACCGTTTCCATCTCCTAAATTTCCTCCACCTAGCAATACTTGTAATGCCGGAGCAACTAACTTGTCTGGAGTACGAACAGTCATTCCTTGGAAACCAATATTTGCCATATTGTGTTGCCCACAAGCATTCATACATCCACTAATTTTAATGACTAAATCTTCGTTCTTTAAATATTGTGGATATTCAGCTTTAAGCATACGTTCCAATTCTACAGAAATCCCTGTACTACTTGCTATTCCTAAGTTACATGTATCTGTACCTGGACATGCCGTAATATCTATCGCTTTATTATAACCAGCTTCTACGAAACCTAATTTCTCTAATTCGGCATAGAAAAACGGTACTAATTCTCTTTTTACAAAAGGAATTACAATGTTTTGACGTAACGATAATCTGATTTCGCCAGCAGCATATTTTTCAACTAAATCTGCCAATAAACGCGCTTTATCCGTATAAAAATCCCCTAATAAAACTTTAATTCCGATAGCCACATAACCATCCTGTTTTTGAGGAATTAAGTTAGTTGACTTCCAAGTTTCAAAAGCTTGTTGGTCTTTAATAGTTACTAGAGGAATTTCAGTAATCTCAACAGGTGTTGAAGCCACATAAGTATCAGCATCAATTGTAACTGTTTTGAATTCTATAGCGTTTTGCTCTTCTTCAACCAACGCTTTAAAAGCGTCTAAACCTATATCTTTAATTAAGAATTTCATTCTCGCTTTGGCGCGACTTTTACGCTCTCCGTGACGATCAAAAACTCTTAAAGTCCCTTCCATTACTGGAATGATTTTATCAGTTTCCAAGAAATCATATAACACATCCGCATGACGAGGTTGTGAACCTAATCCACCACCAATCATTACTTTAAAGCCTCTTACTCCATTTTCAATTTTAGCTATAAATCCTAAATCGTGCATGTATGATAACCCTGTATCTTCATCTGAAGATGAAAAAGACACCTTGAATTTACGTCCCATTTCTTGACAGATTGGGTTTCTTAAGAAAAAACGAAATAACGCATCCGCATAAGGCGAAACATCAAAAGGTTCATCAACATCAATTCCTGCTAATTCTGAAGCTGTTACGTTTCTTACGGTATTTCCACAAGCTTCACGAAGTGTAACATCATCTTTTTCAAGTTCTGCCCATAACTCTGGTGTCCTATTTAAATCCACATAGTGAATTTGAATATCTTGACGGGTTGTAATGTGCAATCTTCCTCTTGAATATTCATCAGAAACATCAGAAATTCTATGTAGCTGATTGCTTTTTACTTTTCCGTAAGGTAATTTTATACGAATCATTTGTACGCCTTCTTGACGCTGACCGTAAACACCACGCGCTAAACGTAAGCTTCTAAATTTTTCCTCATCTATTTTCCCATTGTGAAAAAGCTCGATTTTATTGGCTAATTCAATAATATCTTTTTCTACAATTGGATTTTCAAACTCTGTTCTAAAACTTTGCATATACAAGCCCTTCCTAATCCCGCTGTTAGCGGGAAACTCTTACTCGGGTAAAGTAAGAATTTTGTTAATATTTATTTTATATACCTACAAGGTTTTTTGAAACCTTGCAGGAGCATTAAACCACAAACTAGCTAATTCCCCCTTCGAGTCCCGATAGCTATCGGGATAGGGGCTTCCTTATTGGATAAAACCAGCTCCTACCGTATTATTTGACTGTGGATCAATTAAAATGAAAGAACCATTAGTTCTATGATTTTTAAACTGATCGTAAAAAATTGGTTTGTTTAATTTGAATGTTACCGAAGCAATATCATTGATTGATAAACCTGTTACATCCTTTTCAAAACCTGAGTAATCTGGATTAATTTTATGATTAATGCGATCTACTTTTGCCAACACTTTATTTATTCCATGCTGCACGATGTACTTTCCTCCAGCAGTTAATTGATCTGAATCCATCCAACATACATTGGCAGTAAATTGCTTATCTATAGTTGGTAAATCGTTTTCTTTAACAATCATATCGCCACGGCTTACATTGATATCATTTTCTAAAGTGATGGTAACCGATGAACGTCTTGAAGCCGTTTCATACTTTTCATCATAGAAATATATATCTTTAATTTTTGAACGTGTTTTTGATGGTAATACGATAATATCATCACCAACACTTAAATCGCCACCATACACTTTTCCAGCATAGCCTCTATAATCGTGAAAATCTTCCGTTTTTGGACGAATAACATACTGCACAGGAAAACGAGGCGTACCCACATTAAAAATATCTGCTTTATCCAATTGCTCCAAATGCTCTAATAAAGCTTCGCCTTTATACCAAGGCATTTTATCTGTTTTGTTTACAACATTATCGCCTTTTAAAGCACTCACCGGAATGAATGTTATTTTTTGGTCTTGATAATCTCTTTTACTCATCAATTCAGAAAAATCAGCTTTGATTTTGTTGTAAACCTCTTCAGAATAATCAACCAAATCCATTTTATTAATGGCAACCACAACATCTTTAATTCTTAATAAATTATTGATAAAGAAATGACGATTGGTTTGCTCAATCACACCTTTTCTAGCATCAATTAAAATGATAGATGCTTGTGATGTTGAAGCTCCGGTAACCATGTTACGCGTATATTCAACATGACCTGGAGTATCTGCGATGATGTAACTTTTCTTTTTAGTAGAAAAATAGATATGTGCGACATCAATGGTAATACCTTGTTCTCTTTCTGCAACCAAACCATCGGTAGCTAATGAAAAATCCAAATAATCATAACCACGTTGTTTACTTGTTTTTTCAATGGCTTCTAACTTATCCGTAGTTAATGATTTTGTATCGTAAAGAATACGTCCTATCAACGTACTTTTTCCGTCATCTACACTTCCTGCTGTTGCTATTTTTAATACTTCCATAATAAAGCCCCTCCTAATCCCGCTAAGGCGGGAAATTCTTACTCGGGTAAAGCAAGAATATTGTTGTTAAGAAGCCCCTCTTAACCTCCCCAAAAGGGAGGAACTATTACTCAAGAGGAGCAATTAATTTATTATTTTTTTTATACATACAAGATTTAGATACTGAAACAAGTTCAGCACGAGAACCTTGCAGGATAGCTTTTTATTTTTATTTCCGCAAACGTGCTAGTTTCCCCATTTGGGGGTTAGGGGGCTTTTCTAAAAATACCCCTGCTGCTTACGTTTCTCCATCGCAGCTTCAGAGCGTTTATCATCGATTCTTGCGCCACGTTCTGAAATTGTAGAATCTCTAATTTCTTCTACTACTTTAGAAATTGAAACTGCATCTGACAATACAGCTGCCGTACAACTCATATCTCCAACAGTTCTAAAACGCACCATTTCTTCAATTACTTCTTCGTTTTCGTCTCTGTAAACCACTTCATCTTCTGCAGACCAAATCATACCGTCTCTTAAAAACACTTTACGTTTATGTGCGAAATAAATGGATGGAATTTCAATGTTTTCTTTTTCTATATAAGACCAAACATCCAATTCTGTCCAGTTTGAAATTGGGAATACACGAACATTTTGACCATGGTCTATATCTCCATTCAACATATCAAACAATTCTGGACGTTGGTTTTTTTCATCCCATTGACCAAAATCATCACGAACAGAAAAAATACGTTCTTTAGCTCTTGCCTTTTCTTCATCACGTCTTGCGCCACCAATAGCAGCATCAAATTTGAATTCTTCCAAAGCATCTAAAAGTGTTGTGGTTTGCAACATATTTCTACTGGCGTAACGTCCAGACTCTTCTTTCACCTTTCCTTCATCGATAGAATCCTGTACGTTTCTAACAATTAATTCCAATCCCAATTCTTTACATAATCGGTCTCTGAATTCAATCGTTTCAGGAAAATTATGTCCTGTATCAATATGCATTAATGGAAAAGGTACTTTTGCAGGATAAAATGCTTTAACCGCAAGTCTTACCAAAGTAATTGAATCTTTTCCTCCCGAGAATAACAATACAGGTTTTTCAAACTGTGCTGCTACTTCTCTCATAATGTATATCGCTTCGTTTTCTAATGAATTGATATTTGATGTGTCTTTTTTCATTTTTATGATTTTTCCATTTGCCACGAATCACAAATGTTTTTTCTTGTTTTTTTACTGCGTACTGCTAACTGAAAACTGCTTACTTTTTTTTAAGCGTGCAATCCACACTCTCTATTTTCTAATGCTTTTGTTGGGTCGAAATATTTGAATTCGTTTGGCAAGTTGTTCTCTTCTAAATAAGTATCTAATTTTTCATCAGACCAAAAATAGAATGGACTCACCTTTAAAACACCATCTTTACTTAAACTAAAAATCCCGATACTATTTCTAAATGCAGTTTGGCCTTGACGCAAGTTTGTAAACCAAACGTTTGGTTTGTGTTCTTCCATTGCTCTTTTAAAAGGTTCTAACTTTACTTGTTCGGTAAATAAGACATGTTCTGGAGCATCTACGCTTGGAATTCCCATTACCACATCACGATGTGATGATGTTTGCTTTGGCACATACAAAGACACATTCAAGTTTAAATCTTTAATCACTTGTTCTGCATGCTTATATGTTTGCGGTGTATTGTAACCCGTATCGCACCAAACCACGGGAATAGTAGCTTCTACTTTACTGACCGCATGTAAAATAGCTGCTTCATAAGGTCTGAAGTTGGTAGTAACTACTGCTTTTTTATCAAGTTCAAACGCCTTCTGAATAATTTCAGATGGCGCTGCTTTTTCAAAGCTTTTATTTAATTTTTCTATTTGACTTTCTGTAAACATCCTTCTAACTATTTATTTTCCCCACTTAATTGAATTCCAAATACGCTCATGGAAAAAGTATAATACCATTTTAGTTAAAAAATCTATTGAGGCAATTGAAGCCGCAATTGAAATTTCTCCTGTTAAAATATAAGACACAATCAAAGTATCTAAAGTCCCGATGACTCTCCAGCTTAATGCCTTCGCTACACTGCGTATTGGTTTTTCCCCAACACTATCATCTTTGTAAGTGGACTTTTCTTTACCTTTTAATAACATTTGCGCAATCATTTGTCGTTATTTTATATTAATCCTATCAACTTAGTAGGGATTACAAAAGTAATACTTTTTTTGACATTACAAACTCCCTCAATGATTTTTTAGAATAATGAATTAATTGGACGATAAATTGAAGAAAACTAACAGAAATGAATAAAATTATGAAAATATTTAATAATTAAACACCTGATAAATCTGCTAAAGTCGTATTTCTAAATACTTTAAGCGTACTATCCCGTACTTCAATCATTAATTTATGAACGCTACATTTATGTTCGTCGGGGCAGTCATCGCATTTTTCGTAGTAATTTAAACTAACACACGGTACCATGGCAATTGGACCTTCGAGTACGCGCATGACTTCGGTCATTAATATTTCCGTAGGTTCTTTTCTAAGATAATACCCGCCATGTTTTCCTTTTTTAGAGCCTAAAACACCAGCTTTTCTTAAAGTCAATAAGATACTTTCTAAAAATTTCTGCGGAATACGTTCGCTTTTAGCTATTTCACTCACTTGAACAGGGCTTTCTCCCGTGCTTCTTGCAATATAAGTGAGGGCTTTTAAGCCGTATTTTGTTTTTTTGGATAGCATGGGGCTAAGATAGAGAAATTATAGTTTCAACTTGGCCTCAAAAACGGTAATCGCTTTTCCTTTAATTTCAACTTTATTATTCTTGAGACTAGTCTTTACCTCGCCACCCCTTTCAGATACTTGAAGAGAAAACATTTCTGTTTTTTGTAGTTTTTGAGACCAAAGAGGAGTAAGCGCACAATATGCTGAACCAGTAACAGGATCTTCATTGATCCCAGAAGCAGGTGCAAAACATCGCACAACAAAATCAATATTAGATTCTTTTCCTTCGGAAGAAACCATTAAATGCCCTAAACCATTTGTTTTTAAAGCTTCAAAATTAGGGTTAGATTGTTCAATTTCATTTTGATTTTTAGCAACTGCAACAATCCAATTATTTGAACTGGAATATATTTCTACAGGTTGAAAGCCAACACTACTTTTAAAATTTTTTGGGATTTTAGTTTTGGTTAATGGATACTTCGGAAAAGTCATCACAATAAAATCTTCCTCTTTAGTAATTGTTAAATTTCCTCCTTTAGCTTTAAAATGAATAGTTTCATTTTCATCTTTCAAACCGAGTTGATAAATAATATGAGCCGAAGCTAAAGTTGCATGTCCACATAATGGAATTTCGGTTGTAGGCGTAAAATATCGAATATCGAAACTATCTTCCTTAGGAATAACAAAAGCGGTTTCAGATAAATTCATCTCTAAAGCCATGTTTTGCATCCATTCATCAGATAATGAACCATCAACTAGCATCACTCCTGCCGGATTACCTTGAAAGGCAACATTGGCGAAAGCATCTACTTGATATATGGTTTTGTTGTTTGTCATTTTCAATTTATTTTGGCGCAAATCTCTACATAAGTATCCAAGTCACTTCGAGTATCACGCCATAAGTGTGATGTATCGAGAAGCTTGAAAGGTGAAAATTTATTTGTTTTCGATACGATTTTTTGCAAAAATCACTCAAACTGACATAAATTTTCTCATCAGGAATTAACCCAAAGCCTGCTCCAAATCCTCGATAATATCATCCACATGCTCCAATCCAACAGAAACCCGCACCATACCATCCGTAATTCCCGCAGCTGCTTTTACGTCTTGCTCTACTTTTGCATGCGTCGTACTTGCAGGATGCGTTACAATAGTTCTGGTATCTCCTAAATTGGCTGATAGCGAACACATTTTAATAGCATTTAAAAAGGCGCGACCTTCATCTAAACCACCTGCCACTTCAAAAGCAATAATATTACCGCCTAATCGCATTTGTTTTTTGGCAATATCATATTTGGGATGTGACTTCAAAAATGGATATTTCACCCATTTTACTTTAGGATGCGCTTCTAAAAATTCAGCTAATTTCAAGGCATTTTCACAATGTTTTTCAACACGTACCGCTAAAGTCTCTAAAGATTTAGACAACACCCAAGCATTAAACGGACTCATGGAAGGCCCCGTCAATCTGGAAAACAAATAAATTTCTCGAATCAAATCCTTTTTACCGACTGTAATACCACCAAGTACACGTCCTTGACCGTCCATTAATTTAGTAGCCGAATGAATCACTAAATCCGCACCATATTTAATTGGCGCTTGCAAATATGGTGTTGCAAAACAATTATCAATAACCAACAACAAATCATGTTTTTTACAAATAGCACTCAAAAACTCCAAATCCAATACATCAACCCCAGGATTTGTCGGTGTTTCTGCATAAATAAATTTTGTATTAGGCTGAATTAAACTTTCTATAGTTTCGACCTCGTTAATATTAAAATACGAACACTCAATATTCCACTTCGGAAAATATTTAGTAAACAACCCATGGGTTGCCCCAAATACCGAACTACACGATACCACATGGTCTCCCGCATCCAACAACGTCGCAAATGTCGAAAACACCGCAGCCATGCCACTTGCAAATGCAAAACCTGCTTCCGCGCCTTCCATCAAGCACACTTTATCCACAAATTCGTTCACGTTCGGGTTGCTATATCTGCTGTATAAATCGCGTTGCTTTTCCTCTGCAAACGAGGCTCTCATGTCCTCAGCATCATCAAAAACAAATCCCGATGTTAAATATAATGGAACTGAATGTTCTGAAAATTGAGATGTTTCAATCTGCGTTCTTATCGCTTCCGTTTCAAAGTGTTTTTTCTTGCTCATTTTTATTCTTTTTCAGACCTGTCAGGTTTTAGAAACCTGACAGGTCTCAACTTTACTATTTTTAATTTTTTATTATTTGGGCATTCCCACGCTTTGGGGCGTGGTCGGGCTTTCACTACTCAATCCCTCCTGCGTCGGGGATTTCAAACATGTCGTTCAATCCCTAATGCGCAAGTCTGCTGGGGTTTGGTTTTAAACCTAAAAGCGTTATCTTATCTGTTAGCTAACCTACAAGGTTTATTCTATCTCTACAGGCCTCATTGTTCTCTAGACCTGTCAGGTTTTCAAAACCTGACAGGTCTGATGGATATTTTAGATTCCCGCTTTCGCGGGAATGACAACACTAATTAATATGCTTACTCAACCTCAAAATATCCCCAAAAACCCCACGTGCTGTAACCTCAGCACCTGCTCCTGCTCCTTGAATCACAATAGGTTGTTCCCCATAACTTTCTGTAAATATTTCAAAAATAGCATCAGAACCTTTTACATGTCCCAACGTACTATCTTCTGGAATAGATACTAATTTCACTTCTAAATTCCCTTTGTCTTGAGATAAATCTCCAGACAAATCGCCAACATATCTCAACACATGACCTTCTTTTTGGTCATCTTTCAATTTCTGATATTGTTCGTCTAAAACATTCAATTGTGCTAAAAATTCTTCAACCGAAATATCACGATACGCTTCTGGAATTAAATTCAAAACTTCAACATCTTCAAATTCATTTTGCAAATCTAACTCTCTCGCCAAAATCAACAACTTTCTCGCCACATCATTTCCTGAAAAATCTTCGCGAGGATCTGGTTCTGTAAATCCTTTATCCACCGTTTCTTGAATAATTTGACTAAACGGCTTGTCTTCCACCGAAAAATTATTGAATAAATAACTTAACGTTCCCGAAAACACACCTCTAATTCTTGTGATATTTTCGCCAGATTCATGCAATAACTTAATGGTATCTATTAATGGTAAACCTGCGCCAACCGTAGTTTCGTATAAATACTCCTTATTGTTATCTTTCAACTGTTTTCTAAGATCTGTATAGAAATCGTGAGAAATGGTATTTGCAATTTTGTTAGATGATACCAAGTCGAAACCAGCTTCAATTAGCGGTATATAATTGTTATAAAACTCATTGCTAGCCGTATTATCAACAGCAATTAAATTCTCTAAATGATGGTTTTTGGCGTAAGTAATAATGTCATTAATAGAACTCTCATAACTACTTAATTTTATGGCAGTTTCCCAATTGGAATTCGCGCCATTTTTATCAAGCACCATTTTTTTAGAATTCGCAATGGCGAACACATTTAAGTTGATGGCTTTACGTTTTTCTATATCTCCTTTCGATTTTAAAATTTGATTGATTAGTGCGCCACCAACACCACCATGTCCGAAAATAGCAATATTTATCTTTTTTGAAATTCCGAAAACTTCGCCATGAATCACATTTACAGCCTTATGTAATTGCGATTTCCGAACCACCAAACTCACATTCTTACCAGTAACCGTGTTATTGAAAAGCAATGGCGTAATTTGATTTTTGATTAAGGCATTAAATGGTTTATGGAATGAACTCAATTCAATCCCAATAATAGAAATTACCGAAACATCATCAATAACATCAATTTTATTCACATCCTGCGAATAGAAATCACTTTCAAATTCACGTTCTAAAGCAATAACTGCTTGAGTGGCTTGGTCTGCATTGATAATTAAACCGATACCTCTTTCGGAAGAACCCTGCGACACTATACTTACGCTAATGCCATGCCTACTCAATGCACCAAATATTCTGGCATCCACGCCAATTTTCCCTAAAAGCCCACGACCTTCTAAATTCAATAGGGCTACGTTATCTAAAATTGATAATGAGGTTACTTCTTTTGTGCTTGGTTTTGCAGTAATTAGCGTCCCTTCATCATCTGAATTGAATGTATTTAAAATCCGAAGATTAATATTTTTTTCAACTAACGGAATAATGGTTTTTGCATGTAACACCGAAGTTCCGAAGTTTGCTAATTCGTTTGCTTCACTAAAGGACAGTTCTCTAATTTGTTTTGCATCTGGCACTAAACTTGGGTCTGCCGTATAAATACCACTTACGTGTGTGTAATTTTGAAGTTCATCGGCGTCTAAAAAGTTAGCAATTAAGGCTGCGGTATAATTACTTCCATTTCTTCCTAAAGTAGTCGTTTCGTTTTTTAAATTTGAAGCAATAAAGCCAGTAACTACATTTATGACATCGTTATTTTTTCCGAAGTAAGCTTTAATGTTTTCTTTAGAAACTTTTGATATTGGTTGTGCATTACCAAAAGTTTCATCTGTTTTTATCAACTCACGAGCATCGGTAGCTTTTGCTTTTACGCCTTGTTCGTTCAATAAATTGGATATGAGCTTAACCGATAATAATTCCCCTTGCGCCAAAATATTATCTTTCGTTTTTTTGCTGAAATCTCTTAACAGACTTACACCTTCAAACAATTTATCTAAAGTTGAAAACTCTTCTGAAAAGTCAATATGTTTTGACGGTTCGGTTTGGTAGTTTTTAAAAGCTTCCAGATCTTCTTTAAACGGTTCTCCTTTCAAAGCTTTATTCAGAATAGCATCTAAATCATTTGTCGCTGAACCTCTTGCAGAAACTACAACTGTAATACGTTCTCCTGCCTCAACCTTATTTTTTATAATTGAAAGTACTGTTTCCAAACCTTTTCCGTTGGCTAAAGATTTACCTCCAAATTTTAATACCTTCATTTGTTTTCTTTTAGAATGTGGCACAAAAATGCCCTCAATAATTTTTTCCAATTGGTCGTATTCCATTAAAAAAGCATCATGCCCGTGTACCGAATGAATTTCATTATAGGTTACATTCGGGTGTGTTAACGCGAGTTGTTTGTGGGTTTCCCTGTTTTCTTCCGCAGTAAAAAACAAATCGGAATCCACACCTACAATATGAATATTCGCTTCTATATTTTCAAGCACATTAAAATTGGTCGATCTGCCTTTTGTCACATCAATGGATTTTAACAACTGATTCATCAACTTATAAGCCGATAATTGAAAGCGCTCCTGTAATTTCTTTCCATGGTGCAACAACCAACTTTCGACATTAAAAATCTCTAAATCATCATTTTTAGACCGTTGAAAACGAGCTTTAAAAGACTCTGGCGTGCGATAACACAACATGGCGTGCATTCTTGCATCGTGAACTGGATGTTTGGAATTCAATAGAAATTGTTCTTGAATTTGGCAATTGGCAATTAGCCAATCGGTAGATTTCCAATCTGTTGCCACGACAACTAAATGTTCGGTAAAATCGGGCTGCAAAACGGCCATTTCCCATGCAATCCCACCACCTAAAGAACCTCCAATAGTTGCAAAAACCTGACCTGTATCTAATGCTTTTAAACCTTTTAGAAACAATTTTGCGACATCTCTTGCTACAAAGTCTTTGTAATTATCAATGACGAAACCATCAAATCCGTTTCCAGGAATATTAAAAGCCAAAACGGTGTATAGTTTTGTGTCTATGACTTTATTTTCGCCAACTACATCTTTCCACCAGCCGTTTTCTCCTGCCACTTCGCTATTTCCCGTTAATGCATGATTTACCAAAACGATAGGTCCAGTGCCCAAAGGTTTACCAAACACTTGGTAACTTAACTTTATTTCAGGGTTAAGCGCACCACTTTCGGTGGTGTAATTTGGAATGATGATATGTTGTAATGGATGTTTCATAAAAGCCCCTCCTAACCTCCCCGAAGGGGAGGAATACTCACTATTGTTTTTCTAGACCTGCGAGATTTTAATCCCGAATCGTCGGGAGTAGGTCTGGTTTGCTTATTTATTTTTTATCAAGACCTTTCAGGTTTTAAAAACCTGAAGGGTCTAAAATTTTATTAAACCGTTTTAAAAGCCGCTTTCAAATCTGCTTTCAAATCGTTGATATCTTCAATACCAACAGACAAACGAATTAAATCCCCAGATACACCTGCCGATTCTTGTTCTGCTTCATCCAACTGCTGATGTGTTGTACTTCCCGGATGGATGATTAAAGATTTTGTATCTCCAATATTGGCTAATAAAGAGAATAATTTCGTGTTATCAGCTATTTTTTTAGCGGCATCAAAACCACCTTTATGTCCGAAAGTTACAATGCCACTTTGTCCTTTGGGTAAATATTTATTTGCTAAGGCGTTGTATTTGCTACTCTTTAATCCGGGATAGTTTACCCAAGCTATTTCATCTTGTGCTTCTAACCATTTTGCGATTTCCAAAGCATTTTCACTATGTTGTTTGATTCTAACAGGTAACGTTTCTAAACCTTGAATAATGTTGAATGCATTTGTTGGACTCATAGCACCTCCAAAATCCCTTAAACCTTCTAAAATTAATTTGAAAGTATATGATGCTGCTCCCAATACTTCGTGGTATTTTAAGCCATGGTATCCTGCTGAAGGTTCTGTGAATTCTGGGAATTTTCCGTTTGCCCAATTAAAAGTACCAGCATCAATAATAGCACCACCAAGAGATGTTCCTTGGCCGCCAATATATTTTGTCAACGAGTGGATTACAATATTTGCGCCGTGTTCAATTGGGTTTAACAAAACTGGTGTCGCAACTGTGTTATCCACTATAAAAGGAACTTCTGCGGCTTTAGAATGTGCTGCAATTGCTTCTAAATCTAAAACATCCAGTTTTGGATTTCCTAAAGATTCCACAAAAAATGCTCTGGTATTATCCTGTGCTGCGTCTTTAAAATTATCAGGATTTGAAGCATCTACAAATGTTGTTGTAATACCCAATCTTGGAAGTGTCACACTCAATAGATTATAAGTTCCGCCATATAAACTACTTGATGCTACAATATGATCTCCAGCTTTTAACAAGGTTAACAACCCTGTTGCTATTGCTGCAGTTCCTGAGGCAAATACAACTGCTCCTATACCACCTTCTACAGCAGCCAAACGATCTTGTAAAATTTGATTGGTCGGGTTGTTTAAACGTGTGTAAATAAACCCTAATTCTTGTAATGAGAATAGGTTTGCTGCATGGTCTGAATTGTTAAAAACGTAAGAAGTTGTTTGGTAAATAGGAACTGCTCTTGCTCCACCATTTGCTGCCACGTCATGCCCTGCATGTAATGCGTTTGTTGCTAATTTTTGATCGCTCATTTTTCTAGTATCTTAATTTAGTTAAACTTAAAGATTCCCACATTTGCGAGAATGACAAATTCAATTGAACCCTTAATGCAAAAAGCATCTTAGATCATTTTTGGACTTAATAGAAAAATGTTATAAAGAAGTATTAAAATTACACAACGTAATTTTCTTGGGGTTATCTATCCAAACACCGATAAATGAATCGGTAATTTAAGTAGAATTTAGCACCTTCTTTAATAAGTTTAAAGGGTTGCTAAGGTTTCAAAGGGTCTATCCCTCCACCTTTCTTGATAACATTTCAATAAGTTTTTGAACTTTGTGAATGCAAATATTGAATCTGAAACGTTAATATCCAAATTTTTGAGGAGATATTTTAATAAATACACCTTAAGACAGCTTAAAGAAACAATTTATGCAGATAGATACGTAAGAGATTGAACGGCATGTTTGATTCCAATGTAAATCGGGAGACTGCCGAAAGCCCGACTTAGGTCCTGAACTAAATTCAGGGTATAGGTTACGCCCAAAACAAAACACTAACTACTTGACACATGAAACTTTTCTCGTATGATAGCGCCAATAGGTCGGTTCTCGATTTTAGACTCCAGCCAAGAAATAATATCTAGATACAGGAAGGCACGACTTTGATAGGGGTCATCTTCAAACTCCTTTAATTTCTTGTGGAGTTTAATGAATTCTCCTTTTACTTCGTGCGGATAAATATCTCCTAAACCTCTTAAAAACTTGATGAATTCTTTTTGTACTTCATATAAATCTTCCATTTTAATTAAAAACTTATAAGTGCTTTTAATCAAGACGTCTAAGTTGTAATCCAGGCCCGCTTCGTAATGTGCTACAAGATTTAAAATTCTTGAAAAACACAATAAATCTTCGCGCATTTGTAAAGACTTGTTACTAATAATTTTTTCTAAGAAATGAATACACTTTTTGTTTTCGCCTGCTCCAAAATACATGCTCGCAATTTTATAATAAAACACCATAACGTGATGCTCGTCTATACGATTGCTGTATTTTATTAATTGTTCTAAAACCGTATCTATTAATGGCAAACCGTCTTGAAAACTTCCTTCGATAAAATGAAGATTGAATTTGTTGTTATAGATAAACAGAAATGCTAATGCTTCGTTATTATCGTCGAGCGGAAACCAATCTTCTTTGGTAATATCTTCAAATTTGGAGAGTGTGTCCTTAAATTTTTCGTGCTGACGCAAATAAAATAACGACT
The DNA here is from genome assembly GCF_040720935.1 of Algibacter sp. 2305UL17-15. NCBI lineage: Bacteria > Pseudomonadati > Bacteroidota > Flavobacteriia > Flavobacteriales > Flavobacteriaceae > Algibacter > Algibacter sp. 2305UL17-15. The sequence goes on along the minus strand of NZ_JBFDAE010000007.1, from coordinate 211,467 downwards.
CCAGCAAGTAATGATTTCCTCTCAAAAAAAAGACAGGATTCAATACAATCATATTTTTATTTTCATAGAATAAATCCACCCATTTAGAGGCATATTTATAACAGGACAGGAAATCTACCGTTAAAAAACTGTACCATAATTTTGCTTTGTATAACCACAATTTCTCGCGAAAACCTAATTTGTTAATATCATATTTGGGCAATCTATCTTTATAATATTTCGTTATTATTTGATGGTCTTCATCATTTTTTACGTAACCAGTCTTTAAAAACAAACCATATAATTGTAGTGATAAATTAGAGAGTTTACTTGCCAAAACATTTTGCAAGCTCAACTCTTTTGCCTGAATTGTCAGTTCATCTGCCCTATTGCTAATACTTCTTGTAATGTACTGAGACTCAATAACCTTTTCTAACTCTACAATCTCGTAAGCTGCATTTTTTTCTTCATTGGCAATCGCCAAATTTTTTGCTTTATCTAGAATTTTTAAACTCTGTTTGTACAAGCCCTTATGATATAAAATTGTCGCAAAATCGAGTTGTTCCCTAATTTGGATTCTGATGTTTTGGTGCGAAGGATTTAAGCGCAAACTGATTAATATCTGTTTGTATAAATGCGCCTTTAAGTTCGATAACTGCTGCTTTTTTACAATGCCTTTTTTCAAGATAGCAGCCTCATCATAAGACTTAAGTTTATCCAAAATATTAAAAAGCATTAAAAATTTAGAGTCTTCATTTACCCCCAAACGACCCACATAGAGTTTGAACTGTCGCTTTTCGGATTTTGAAAGCGATTTTACCAAAATAAATAAATTATCTTTTTGCTCTTTTGTCATAATCATAAAATCAGTTTTATAAATCTGATTTTCAGTTGTTTAAATAGAATACACAGAGGTTAAACATCGTAAAAAAAATATTGGAGTAGTCCTTTTTACGAAACCAAATTATACATTCGTAGAACAATAAGAAAATATATTCTAATAAATGTCTGATAATCACGTTCAAATTTTTGACACCACTCTTCGAGATGGCGAGCAAGTCCCTGGCTGTAAGTTAAATACAGATCAGAAAGTAATTATTGCAGAACAGCTTGATAAATTAGGGGTTGATATTATTGAGGCGGGTTTTCCTGTTTCTAGCCCTGGTGATTTTAGATCTGTTGAAGCAATATCAAAAATAGTAAAAAATGCAACGGTTTGTGGTTTAACCCGCTCTGTTGAAAACGATATAAAAGTAGCAGCCGAAGCTTTAAAATATGCTAAAACACCGAGAATCCATACAGGTATTGGCACTTCGGATTCCCATATCAAATTCAAATTCAAATCTACTCAAGAAGCTATTATAGAACGTGCTGTAAGTGCCGTTAAGTACGCAAAATCATTTGTAGAAAGCGTTGAGTTCTACGCGGAGGATGCTGGTAGAACCGACAACGAATATTTAGCGCGTGTTTGCGAAGCGGTGATTAAAGCTGGAGCAACGGTTTTAAATATTCCTGATACCACGGGGTATTGTTTACCAAGCGAGTACGGTGCAAAAATTAAATACTTAAAAGAAAACGTAAAAGGCATTGATAAGGCCATTTTATCTTGCCATTGCCATAACGATTTAGGTTTGGCAACTGCTAATTCTATCGAAGGTGTCATCAACGGTGCACGCCAAATAGAATGTACCATTAACGGTATTGGCGAGCGCGCTGGAAATACGGCGCTGGAAGAAGTAGTGATGATTTTAAAACAACACCCCGATTTGAATTTAGACACAAGAATTCAAACCGAAATGTTGTATGGCGTGAGCCAGTTAGTATCAGATAGCATGGGAATTTACACCCAACCAAATAAGGCTATTGTTGGCGCAAACGCCTTTGCGCACAGTTCTGGAATTCATCAAGATGGTGTGATAAAAAATCGTGAAACTTACGAAATTATCGACCCAAAGGATGTTGGTGTTACCGAATCTGCAATTGTTTTGACCGCAAGAAGCGGAAGGGCCGCTTTGGCCTACAGAGCCAAAAATATTGGATATGAGTTAACAAAATTGCAATTGGATGAAATCTATACTAATTTCTTGGATTTTGCCGATAATAAAAAAGAAGTTGACGATAACGATATTCATAAAATTATTGAAAGCAGTAAGGTTTACAAAGAAATTGTTTCCTCTTAATCGAATAAATTTCATTACTAAACCCAAGCGATTTACTTTGCAGTACCATTCTTAATTAAATTGAGATTCCTGCTTTCCTGTCTGCCGACAGGCTGGCGAGAGAATGATAAAAAGTTAAATTAATGAAATTAAAGATAGCCGTTTTGCCAGGAGATGGCATAGGACCGGAAGTTATTTCTGAAGCAGTTAAGGTGCTAAAAGCTATTGCATTGGCATTTGAGCATACGTTTACCTTTCAATACGGATTGGTTGGAGCCGCAGCTATTGACGCGACCAAAAGCGCGCTACCAGAAGCAACTATAAACCTTTGTAAAAAAGCAGATGCTGTTTTATTTGGCGCCATAGGTGATACCGCTTACGATATCGATCCAAATGCTAAGATTCGTCCAGAGCAAGGACTTTTAGGCATCCGAAAAGCATTAGGCTTACATACCAATATTAGACCCGTTATTGCTTACGACGATTTATTGAACAAATCTTCGCTTAAGGTAAAACAGATTAAAGACACCAATATTTTGATCTATCGAGAGCTGACAGGTGGTATTTATTTTGGTGAACGAAAATTAAGTAAAGATGGGAATACCGCATCAGATTTATGTGAGTACCATCGGTTTGAAATTGAGCGTATTGCCCATGCAGCATTTAAGGCAGCACAATCAAGAAAACGCAAATTAATGCTGGTTGACAAAGCCAATGTTTTAGAAACTTCAAGATTATGGCGTCGTGTGGTACAAGAATTGGCAAAACAATATCCAAATGTAAAGTTGGATTATATGTTTATTGATAATGCCGCGGTGGAATTAATAATGAACCCGAGACAGTTTGATGTTATTTTAACCGAAAACATGTTTGGCGATATCCTATCGGAAGAAGCTAGTGTTATCGTAGGTTCTATTGGGTTATTGGCATCAGCTTCTCGCGGCGATAAACATGCTATGTTCGAGCCTATTCACGGTGCATTTTCAAAAGCTAAAAACAAAGGCATTGCAAACCCTATTGCCTCAATTTTATCTGCCGCTATGTTGTTGGATCATTTTGATTTGGCCGATGAAGCTGCTTTGGTTCGCGAAGCTGTTGACAAATCGTTGAAACTTCATATTACCACACCAGATTTAAACACCAAATACGATAATATCTCTACAAGTAAAGTAGGCGATTTTATTGAAGATTTTATAAACAATCCAGAAGAAACTAATTTGAACTTTACTAATATTCATTTAGGGCAGTCCACAATTATTTAATTCTTTTGAGTTGGTTACCAACCATATTAAACCAAACACTTTGTAGAGGAAAACCCTTAAGAGTGCGTTATAATCAGTATGCTTTTTTATTTTGGCGCACCCCTTCTGGACTCGCTCGCACCTCGCTGTAACCTTCCTCTACAATCCCCAACTGGAAATAAAACTGAGATTTTGAGATTTAAAGTCGCATTTCAACTTGATTGCATATAGGTTTTTACGCTTGTAAAAATATCATCTAGTAAATAAAAACCATTAGGTGTTTATTAAATCGTTCTCATTTTATAATCTCCCAATTTCTATTTAATTTTGAAAATTGAATAGCATCTGAAATAACATTTTTTTTAATAATAAACCCTATAAATGGCAAACAAAAAATTACCGAACCTAGATGCTTTGAGAGCTTTTTTAGCAATTTCAGTAGTAATATGCCACATCCCACGTCTATCAGAACCCCTTGGAATTCCATTTTATGATGACCTCCCTATCATTAAAAGAGGGTTTGATGCCGTTCTTGTCTTTTTTAGCTTAAGTGGTTTTTTAATCATTGGGATGCTCTATGATGAAAAATTAAAATACGGATCTATAAACATAAAGAATTTTTATATACGTAGAATCTTAAGGCTCTACCCCGTCTATTATTTGGTATTAATATTCGGATTAATCTTTTATATTTATATCATACCTCTTATAGGAATGCCTCAAAGAGCAGAATATAGTTTATGGGAAGGCATAGCTTGGAATGCCGGTTTTTTACCCAATGTATTTAGAATAGTATATGACCCGGGTTTTATCTTGCTCATATTATGGTCTATAGGTATTGAAGAACAGTTTTATCTATTTATCGCTCCTTTTATTTACCTCATGCCAAAAAAATGGTTTTTTAAGAGTTTAATATTTTTTACGGTTATCTATTTTATTTTATTCCACATAGAGGTTTTTATCAATCTCGAAAAGTATTTGTTTTATTATTTTAATATTTCCATTGGAGGCATAATAGCAATTATTTTTCGTCATCAGGAAAAGTTTAAATTTTTATTTCAACCATTTTTAAAATACGCGACCTACATACTTTCCATTTTATACTTTTTTACTGATTGGTTTATTTTCGACTCTAAAGTCTTATCAAACTTATTCGTAACTATTACCTTTTCTTTATTAATACTATACCTAGCCAATGAGAAAAAAATAATTGTCACAAACAAAAACATAAACTATATGGGAAAAATATCTTACGGTATTTATATGTATCACATTATTGTTTTGCACCTTGTGTTATTCCCGATTCAAAAATTTAAAATCTCGGATACTATTGGAGATGCGCCAACGATTATATTAATAAACATTTCATGCTTAATAATTACAATTTTGATGTCTCATTTTTCATTCAAATACTATGAAAGATTTTTTCTAAAATTTAAAAATAAATACAGAAGGGTGATAGACTCCTAAAATGCATATTAAAATAGACAATCCCTATTTCAATAAGTTACAATCAGCTTCAAAAATCAATCAAAATACTTTTAGTAAATTTGAAAGAACACTTTTAAATAAAACTTATGGAAATATTAGGTATAGATATTGGCGGAACAGGAATGAAAGGAGCGTTAGTTGATTCCGAAACAGGAGAGCTTACCTCAGAGCGGTTTAGAATCCCTACTCCAAAATCCAGAAAACCCGATGACATGGCCAGGGTTTTTAAGGACATTATAGATCATTTTAATTATGACGGGCCCGTAGGATGTGGTTTTCCAACAATAACAAAACACGGTATCTGCAAATCAACCAGTAACTTAAACAAAGGTTGGTTGAATGTCAATATAAAAACCCTTTTTTCGGAAGTATCCGGACTACCCGTTACCGTTGTTAATGATGCCGATGCTGCGGGATACGCCGTTATGAATTACGGTATTGGCAAAGGCGAAGGCGGTTTGGTCATTATGATTACGATTGGTACAGGGTTGGGGAGTGGTGCATTTTACAACGGAAAATTGATTCCTAATTTTGAGCTTGGGCAAATTCCCTATAAGAAACATAGAAAGATTGAAAAATGGGCAGCTGCTTCAGTCAAAAAACGTAAAAATTTAAGCTATAAAAAATGGGGCAAACGCTTTAATACCTTTTTAGAATTAGTGGAGGTTATTGTTTGTCCAGACTTGATAATACTAGGTGGGGGCACCTCAAAACATTTTGATAAATTTGAAAAGTGGATTACGGTTGAAACACCAGTAAAAGCCTCACATTTAGGCAATCATGCAGGGATTATTGGGGCTGCGGTTGCGGTATTGCATGACACCTAAACGTTTTCTTTTTGATGAAAAAGTAGTGCAATCAATCCTCTACTTTCCCAATTCTAAAAGCATCTCTGTGAGTTCCTTCGGCGCAGACCATTGTGCATTATGGTCTGATTCCAACATTAAAACAGGCCATCCCTTACTCTTAGCACGTTCTGCCTGTGATGCAAATCCATCTTTTTTTGGGTCTTTATCTTTTTCCACAGTCAAAATAAAGGTTGTTGGTATTTTTAATCTATCGGGGTTGTCTAAAACAATTTTGTCTGTCCAAGTTTTTAAAGAGTGCGGTACATCCTTGGGAGCCTTGGCATCTTTGGCCACCCATTTCGGTATTAAAAAACCATCTTCTACTAGAAGACCTTGTGGTGTATTCTCTCCCATTGCAGTAACTAAGCTTTCGCCATTTTCGGGTACCACAGCATCCAAATAAACAAGCTTACTGATCCGTTCTGGAATTTTATTGACAACACCAGCAACTACCATTCCGCCGTAACTATGCCCTACTAAAATAATATTGTGTAAATCTTCAAAAAGCACCGTATTTACAATATCCATAATATGCGTATCTAAACCAACCGTATTGGATGCCAAATGCGCGCGTTCGCCTTGTCCTGTTAATGTTGGACGATATACAATTACGTTTTTAAAGGTCATTAACGAATCGACTTCTTTAAAAGCCCAACCTCCTCCCCAAGTTCCATGCACAAGAACATAAACTTGTTTAACTTCAGTTTTTTGCGCTTGTAATGACTGACAACAAACTGTGGTAAATAAAAAAACCCAAATAAAAGTAGTACTTAAAAAAAGTGTTATAAATTGTTTCATAATGACTAAAGTTAGTGATTTTTAGGGTAGCTTTAAGAAAACGTATCATCATATTTGCATCTACTCTTCGCTTCCATTTCGGTACTCATACATCCCATAAGTAGTTTCTCGTACTTCTAATTTACCAACCGCGCTCACATTATCAATGGTAAACTGGTTGTTTGTAATGGCATAACGGGAGCAAAATGATATTTCATCTATGGCATCAATATCTGTTTTTAATTTCTCTGGAATCCCACGCATACCAACTATATGAAGTTGTGGCGAAAACGCCCAAGGTGTCCAAGCTAGATCTACGGTTATGGTTTTAGACTCCCTTGGATTTAAATCCACATAATCGGAACAATACCACCGTACGAAACCATCTGGATCTTTACCCACAAACATTTCTGCCTGCATGTATATATCGCCAACATTAGACACATCTGCTTTTTACTTGATGATAACTTTTAAGCCCCAATTTTCGTCTGTAGTCGTTTTTAGCTTTAAAGTTGTTTTTAAAGAGGCATGACCCGTAATAACAAGGTGCGTGGAAAAGGAAGTCTTCTTTTTAATTTAGTTTTAATGCAACCGTGTCTATACGAATTATAAATATAACCCAGGCATGTAAAAAACTAAAAACTGAACAAGAACTTTACGTCCTGGTTTTTTTGAATGATTTTACCAAAACTAGTCCGGAAACTTATCGCGAATCTTATCCAAACACAAGTTATGAATACTCCCCACATGTGTATGCTTTTTAGACGTATCTGGAACATAGGTGCCATCTTGTACTTGTCCGCCTATTTTCTGATACGCTTCCCTGAAACTTTGTCCTTCAACGACCAAAGTATTGATATTATCTACTGTAAAAAGGTATTTGTATAAATCGCTATGTACATCAATATCCTTCACAATAATTTGTTGAATAGAGAAATTAAAAATATCTAGAATATCTTTTAACTCTTCAAAAGCAGCAATCATATTTTCCTTTAACAATTGAAAATCCCTATGGTAACCACTTGGCAGATTATTGGTGATCAAAATCATTTCGGTTTGTAGGGCTTGTATCTTGTTGCACTTACCGCGAATCAATTCAAATACATCTGGGTTTTTTTTGTGGGGCATAATACTGCTCCCCGTAGTCAATTCATCTGGAAAGGACACAAAACCGAAATTCTGACTCATATACAAACACACATCCATTGCAAAACGAGATAAAGTTCCACATAAGCCACCGAAAGCTGCGGCAATAATTCGTTCGTTTTTACCACGCCCCATTTGTGCGGCTACCACATTATACTTCATGGTTGCAAAACCCATTTCTTTAGTGGTTAATTCCCTATCAATTGGAAAAGAACTTCCATAACCCGCTGCTGAACCTAATGGATTTTGGTCAACCGATTTAAGTGCTGCATTCAAAAAATACACGTCATCAATCATCAATTCTGCATAGGCAGAAAACCATAGTCCAAATGATGATGGCATTGCTACTTGCAAATGTGTATAGCCTGGAAGCACTTTATTTTTATGCGTTTCTGCTAAACCTAAAAGCGTATCGAAAAGTGTTTTTGTTTTCTTTTGAATCAACTTTAAATTTTCTTTGTAGTACAAATGACAAGCCACTAAAACTTGGTCGTTTCTAGAACGTGCGGTATGGATTTTTTTTCCGACGTCGCCTAAAGACTTTGTGAGTTCGAATTCTATTTTAGAATGTACATCTTCAAATTGGTCATCAATCACAAACGTACCTGCCTCTATTTGATTGGCTAAAACGTCTAAACCGCCCAGCAGTTTTGTTAATTCTTCTGAAGTTAAAATGCCAATGCTTTCCAACATTTTAGCATGCGCTTTTGATGCAATAACGTCGTATTTTGCAATATGAATATCGATTTCCCGGTCGTTCCCAACCGTGAATTGTTCTATTTTTTTATCTATTGATATGCCTTTGTCCCAGAGTTTCATAAATTTCTGCGAAGGCAGAAATCCCTACCTTCATTTTTAATTGTTAATATTTTACACCTACAAGTCCCGATGGCTATCGGGATTAGAAACCTTATAGGAGATTTTCTCTTTCCAGACCTTTCAGGTTTATAAAACCTGACAGGTCTATTTTAGATTCCTGCCTACGCAGGAATTAATACCCGATTCAACAATTCCACATAAATCTGTATCCCTTCTTCAATTTCATTCAAATAAATAAATTCATCTGCTGAATGCGAACGTGTACTATCCCCAGGTCCTAACTTTAATGATGCACAAGACAACCATGCCTGATCTGATAATGTTGGCGACCCGTATGTGGTTCTTCCCATTGCTATACCAGCTTTTACTAATTCGTGTTCCATTGGAATTGATGATGAATTCAAGTGCAAACTACGTGGCTTGATACTTGTAACAGGTGCGTTTTCTTGCAAAATCTTAGCGACTTCCTTATTACTATAAGCATCGTTCACACGAACATCAATCACTAAATCTACATGACCTGGCACCACATTATGTTGCGACCCTGCATTAATTTGAGTGACCGTTAACTTTACATCTCCTAAAGCTTCAGATCCCTTTTCAAACTTAAAATCCTTGAACCATTTTAACGCTTCAATACTTTTATAAATGGCGTTATTATCGTTTGGATGTGCTGCATGACTTGGTGTACCTTCGATGACTGCATCAAAAACGACCAAGCCTTTTTCAGCTACTGCCAAATTCATTAAAGTAGGTTCTCCAACAATCGCTACATCAACTTTCGGAATTATGGGCAACATACTATTTAATCCGTTGGGACCGCTGCTTTCTTCTTCCGCGGAAGCGACAATGACCAAATTGTATTTTAAGTCTTTTTGATTGTAAAAATGAGTAAATGTTGCAATCAGCGACACCAAACACCCCCCTGCATCATTACTTCCTAAACCGTATAATTTTCCATCTTCTACAATTGCCTTAAAAGGATCTTTTGTGTAAGCTGAATTTGGTTTTACAGTATCATGGTGGGAATTTAATAATAGTGTTGGCTTAGTATTGTCAAAATGTTTATTGATCGCCCAAACGTTATTTTTGGTACGTTTAAAACTAATATTATATCGTTTAAACCAATCTTCAATATGTGATGCAGTAACGCTTTCTTCGGAAGAAAACGATTGTGTTTCAATCAGTTTTTTCAGAAGTAAAATTGCATCGTTTGTTAATTCTTCTAGCCTCATGTTATAAGGTTATTTTAGTGAAATTATCATTTTCTTGAGTTAACATCGCGGTGTTTCCCATGTTTATCGTATTGACACCATGTCGTAAAGCATCAAAACAGTTTTCTAATTTGGGCAGCATGCCATCTGCAATAACACCTTTACCCAACAGCTCTTTATAGATTTTGGAATCGATATGTTTAATTACTGAATTTTTATCGTTGATATCTTCTAAAACACCATTCAATTCAAAACAATAATAAATTGATGTGTCGTATAAATTACTCATCCCAACTGCTACTTGCGACGTTATCGTGTCTGCATTTGTGTTTAGGAGTTGTCCGTTTCCATCGTGTGTAATCGCACAAAATACTGGTGTGAAATCGGCTTGAATTAATTTATCGATAGCCTTGTGAGCAACTTTTTTAACATCGCCAACAAAACCATAATCAATCTCTTTAACCGGTCGTTTTTCAGATTTGATGCTATTTATATCCGCTCCAGTCAATCCAATGGCATTGGTGTTTAAAGCCTGCAGTTTCGCTACCACATTTTTGTTAACCAAACCACCGTAAACCATAGTGATTACTTTTAAGGTTTCGGCATCCGTAATGCGTCTGCCATTTATCATTTTAGATGCAATCCCTAATTTAGAAGCGATATGTGTGGCACGTTTTCCGCCGCCATGTACCAAAATTTTTCGCCCTTTTAAGTTTGAAAATAATTTTAGAAATGCGCTTAAGGCTGCATCATCTTCAATGATGTTTCCTCCTATTTTTATAATTGACAGTTTTTCCATTCTAATTCAATTTGTCATTACGAGGAGTTTTTATGACGAAGTAATCTGTTTCTTTTGAAGAGATTGCTTCAATCGTTCCTCATTCGCAATGACGTTAACTTACTTATTACTTTCCAATATCTTTTTAAGTACCAATTGTGCAGCAAAAGTCCTATTATTGGCTTGTTGAATTACTAAAGAGCTCTCACTATCCAAAACCGCATCTTCCACAACAACATTTCGTCTTACAGGTAAACAATGCATGAATTTAGCATCGCCTATTTTGTCTTTGGTAATCATCCAGTCTGTTTCTTTATTTAAAACTTTTCCGTAATCGGAATAACTGCTCCAGTTTTTAGTATAGACAAAATCGGCATCTTTAAATGCTGCTTCTTGATTGTGAAAAACTTCTGTATTTCCTGTAATTTCAGGGTTTAAATCATAACCTTCAGGGTTTGCGATTACAAATTCCACATCCATTTTTTGCATCGCCTGCACAAAACTATTTGCTACCGCATGTGGTAAAGCCTTAATATGCGGTGCCCAACTTAAAACCACTTTTGGACGTGCAACTTTTGCATGTTCTGAAATTGTAATAGCATCGGTTAATCCTTGCAATGGATGTCCAGTAGCACTTTCCATGTTTACAATAGGTACGGAAGCGAATTTCACAAATGATTTTAGTACATGTTCACTTTCATCTTTAACCTTATCGGTTAACGTCGGGAATGCTCTTACGGCGATAATATCGCAATACTGGGAAACTACCGCTGCGGCTTCTTTGATGTGTTCTGCTGTATTGCCATTCATTATAGTGCCGTCTCCAAATTCGATACCCCAAGCATCGCCTGACACGTTCATCACAATAGGGTTCATCCCTAAATTCAACGCTGCTTTTTGGGTGCTTAAACGGGTACGTAAACTAGAATTGAAAAACAATAATCCAATGGTCTTGTTTTTACCCAATTCATGATGTTTAAGCGGATTTACTTTTAATTGCTTCGCTTCTTCAATCCAAGAATTGATGTTATCTATATCGTGTATGGAAGTGTAATGTTTCATTTTTTTTAATCGCTTCTTTAGACCTGTCAGGTTTTAAAAACCTGACAGGTCTGGGATTTTTTATTTTATTTTAGTAAACGGCACTTTATCTTCAAATGCATTTATTATAAAATCATCTTCCAACCCGTTTACAATCCAAGTTTCTATATTCGCTTTTTTGGTCACCGATGCCGCTTCAATTTTAGACTGCATCCCACCACTACCATGTGATGATTTAGAATTCACTACTTGCTGTCTCAATTCATCAAAATCTAAAACGGTTTCAATCGTTTTAGGTGTCCCATTTTCCATGGATGTTTTGGTGTAAATACCGTTTGTATTGGTTGCAATGATAAACAAATCTACATTTAAAAGTGAAGCTGTTAAAGCCCCTAGCTTATCATTATCACCAAATTTGATTTCGTCTGTCGCAACCGTATCATTTTCATTAATAATCGGAATGTAATTATTATTTACCAAAACATTGATCGTGTTCATAATATTGGTTCTGCTTTCTTTCTTTTCAAAATCTGAATACGACAATAAGCATTGCGAACTCAATAAGCCATACTCTCTAAAAATCTCCTGATAAATACGGATTAAATGAGGCTGACCAATTGAAGCCAGAGCTTGTTTTACGAAAATCTCCTTGCGTTTACTTTCCAATTTCACAAACTGTTTGGCAACCGCTATAGCGCCAGAACTCACAATAATAAACTCACAGCTTTCTTGAAGTTTTGCAATTTGATTTGCCATATCTTCAATTTTCCCTCTTGATATATTATCGGTTTCTTTAGTAAGCGTGTTAGAACCTACTTTTAGTAATATGCGTTTCTTTTTCATTTATTTAAAACTTCACCAGTTCTAGTTTATCTTTCGTTGATATTGATGAATACTGACTTATTTCTTAAATGCCCATTATGGGCCTGCACCTTATCTTATTTGTCCGTTTCCGTGAACATACCATTTATTGGTTACCAAATGCTGTAAACCAATTGGCCCGCGTTGGTGTAATTTATCTGTACTGATCGCCAATTCGCCACCCAGTCCTAATTGTCCGCCATCTGTAAAACGCGTGGATGCATTATGATAGACCGCAGCAGTATCTACATTTTCCATAAAATGTTTAGCTTCAGTTTCGTTTGTTGTGACAATTACTGATGAATGTCCGCCAGAATACTTATTTATCATGGCAATGGTTTCTGCATTAGACCCAATTTCTCCAATAAGAATTTTATAATCCAGAAACTCTTGATACCAAATATCGTCAGATTCAAAAGGTTTGATTTCTTCAAATTTAGAGGTGGACTTATCGCCAATAATTTCAATATTAAATGCTTTTAATTTTGAAATTAACCGTTTTATAAATTCTTCTTTATTCGGCAGATGTTCATCAATTAAGACTTTATCGACAGCATTACACGCAGATATTTTTGATTTCCCATTGAGAATCACATCCAAAGCAATATCTAAATCCGCTTCCTTATGCACATATACAAAGTTATTGCCACGACCACTAATAATTACAGGACAAGTAGCATGTTGCTTTACAAAAGCAATTAAACGTTCGCCACCACGAGGTACGATCAAATCGACTTTTTGGGTTGGTTTTTCTAAAAAGGCTTGTGTTTCGGTTCTGTTGAATTGTAAATATTCTACCCAATCGGTAGATGCGCCTTCTTCTTTCAAAGCCTGATGCCACAATGCAACAATTTTTAAGTTTGAATTTAAAGATTCCTTCCCACCTTTTAATAATATTTTATTACCTGATTTAAATGCAATACCAGCAGCCTCTACAGTAACATCTGGACGCGATTCATAAATAATCAACACCGTTCCAAACGATGCCGTTTTATTATAGACTTGCATCCCATTATCGTGTTTAAAACTAAAACGCTCCACACCAACCGGATCTTCTTGCGATGCCAAATGTGTTACGGATTTAATCATTTCATCGACCTTAGAATCATCAACTTTTAAACGATCAAACATCGAAATGTCGTCGCCTTTGTAAGCTTCTAAATCTGTCTTGTTTATAGTAATTATTGCTTGACGTTCTTGTTCTAAAAGTTCTGCCATTTTAAGTAAAACAGCGTTTCTTTTTTCTATGGATAATAGGGTGTTCATTTTTTCAGTATTCAGTATTCAGTATTCAGTATTCAGTATTCAGTATTCAGTATTCAGTATTCAGTATTCAGTATTCAGTATTCAGTATTCAGTATTCAAAAATCGTTAATCGTTGTTCGTTAATCAACATTTATCAACTTATTTTACCTTCATTTTACGCTCAATTTCTTTGCGCCCTTGCGGCTTTGCGTGATAAAAATCTTCAGCTTCTACAAAGCTTTCTTCAAAGCTTCAAAAAATTGATCAATATGCTGTCTCTCAATATTTAATGGCGGTAAAATCCTCAACAACTTCTTATTAGCCGCGCCTCCGGTAAATATCTTATAATTGTAAATTAAATCTTTGCGTAGGTCACCAACTTCAAAATCGAATTCTAAACCAATCATCAAACCTCTTCCTTTAATATTTTTTATCTGAGGAATGGTTTTAGCTATCGAAATAAAATACTCAGACATGGCATTTACATTGTCTATCAAATTTTCATCTTCAATCGTATTTAAAACCGCTAAACCAGCAACACAAGCTAGGTGATTTCCTCCAAAAGTCGTTCCTAGCATACCATGTTTAGATTCAATATCCGGATGAATTAAAATCCCTCCAATAGGGAATCCGTTCCCCATGCCTTTGGCGATAGAAATAATATCTGGCGCTACGTTATAATGCTGAAATGCAAAAAACTTCCCAGACCTACCGTAACCCGATTGTACCTCATCTGCAATAAACATCGTATTGTTTGCTTTACAAAGTTTATCAATTGCTTCAAAGAATTCTGCTGAACCCTGATCTAAACCACCAACACCCTGAATAAACTCAACAATAACAGCACAAACATCTCCTTTTTCTAATTCAGCCTTCACACCTTCAATATCATTTAAAGGCAAAATAGTTACGGCTTGTTGTGCATTAATTGGTGCAATAATACTTTTATTATCGGTTGCTGCAACAGCTGCCGACGTACGTCCGTGAAACCCATTACTAAAAGCCACAACCCGCTTTTTTCCTGTTTTAAAAGATGCTAATTTCAAAGCATTTTCATTGGCTTCAGCTCCGGAATTACATAAAAACAATTCATAGTCTTCACAACCAGAAAGTGCTTCTAACTTATCGGCTAACTCCACTTGTAACGGATTCTGAATTGCGTTGGAATAAAAACCTAAAGTCTCCACTTGATGCGTAATTGCCTTAACATAATTAGGATGCGCATGCCCAATTGAAATTACAGCATGCCCTCCGTAAAGATCTAAATACTCAATACCCTTGTCATCATAAACATGGATGCCTTTTCCCGAAACCGGAGTTACATTATATAATGGATAAACGTCAAATAATGGCATTTTAATTCTATTTTAATTGATTAATTTTTTCAAAAGACGCGTTAATTCCTTTAATTAAAGAGGAGCTTAAACCTTGGTGTTCCATCTCGTTTAAACCCTCGATAGTACAACCACTTGGTGTTGTAACACGATCTATTTCTTCCTCAGGATGTCTTCCAGATTCCAACAATAAACTCACAGCACCATAACAGGTTTGCAACGCCAATTCATGCGCTTCTTTAGCTTCAAAACCCAGTTGGATGGCACCTTGCGAAGTTGCACGCACCAAACGCATCCAAAAGGCAATACCACTAGCACAAATAACTGTTGCGGCCTGTATTTGTTCTTCTGGAATGACCATCGTTGTTCCAAGCAAATCAAAAATACCTTTAGCAAAATCCATCTTCGCAATCCCTTTCGAATTTCCTGCCAAACAGGTCATAGATTTTCCAATAGAAATCGCGGTATTGGGCATCACACGAATAATCGTTTTGTCGCTACCAATACACTTTTCAATTCTAGAAATTTCAACACCTGCTGCAACAGACATTATCACGTGATTGCTTGTAATTTTCGATGCCACACTTTCTAAGACACCATTAATATGCTTAGGCTGAAGGGCAAAAATTACCACATCGCTATTTATTACCGCCAGCGTATTATCGTTTGTAACAGTAACATTTTTAACGTCTTTATACGCATCAACTTGTATCGTATTTCTATCACTTAAATACAAGGTTGTAAACGATTTGCTACCAATAAGCCCTTTTGCAATCGAGCTTCCTAAATTTCCTGTACCTATTATGGCTATTTTCATAATTACAATAAGCCCCTTCTTCCCCGATAACTATCGGGACTCCCCAAGGGGGAGGAATAAAGCACTTTTATTTTAAGTTATTAAATTTTTCACTTACTCACTTGTGTTTCCTCTTCTTTGGAAAAGGATCTTATTCATATTATTTCACACCGTCAACGTTTTGTGCCACAAACCATTCCTCCCCTTCGGGGAAGCTAGGTGGGCTCTAGAAATACGTCGCTTTTAATCCTAATCCAGTCGTTTCTTCTAAACCAAACATTAAATTCATATTTTGAACTGCCTGTCCAGAAGCACCTTTTAATAAATTATCAATAGTACTTGTAATTAATAATTTACCATTGTGTTTGAGTAAATGCACCAAACATTTATTGGTGTTCACTACCTGTTTCATATGTAAAAACTCATCAGATACAAACGTAAATTTAGCGTCTTTATAAAAAGAGGTGTAAATTTCTTTTGCTTCTTCAACAGAACCTTCAAAATCGGTATAAATAGTTGCAAAAATCCCTCTAGAAAAATTACCCCTATTTGGCATAAAAATAATTTCCGAAGAAAAATCGTTTTGTAATTGATTTACCGACTGATTTATCTCCCCTAAATGCTGATGCGTAAACGGTTTGTAATACGAAAAATTATTATCTCTCCAAGTATAATGCGTGGTTGCAGACAATGATGTTCCTGCTCCCGTTGCTCCTGTTACCGCATTGATATGCACATCTTTATTCAACAATCCTTCGTCTGCCAAAGGCAATAACCCTAATTGAATGGCAGTTGCAAAACATCCTGGATTTGCAATATATTTAGCGGACTTTATGTCGTCTCTTTGTAATTCCGGTAAACCATACACAAATGTTTTTCCGTTAAAAACCTTATCAGCTTCTAATCTAAAATCGTTTCCTAAATCGATAATTTTTGTAGGGTCCGAAAATGAATTCGCAGATAAAAATTTAACCGAATTACCATGACCTAAACACAAAAACAATACGTCAACATCTGGATTTACTGTATCGGTAAATTTCAAATCTAAACTTCCCACTAAATCTTGATGCACTTTACTAATCTTGTTTCCAGCATTGCTTGTGCTGAACACAAAATCGATTTCAGTATTTGGATGATTGATTAACAACCTGATTAATTCTCCTGCCGTGTAACCTGCACCACCTATTATTCCTGCTTTTATGTTTTTCATTTTGATATTTTTTTCAGACCCTTCAGGTTTCTAAAACCTGAAGGATCTTTATGAAGTTTAACTTTTTTTAAACCCAGTCCCCAAACCTCGGGATTCAATCCCGAAGCGTCGGGACTGACAGGCCTTAAACACGCATTATGAGTTCACTTGTCTATATATTTTATTTTGATTTCCTAGAATTTTAATAAACCCTTTAGCATCATCCGCTGTCCACGCTTTGTTTTCCTCACCATAAGTACTAAACTTACTCGACATTAAATCATGCTTAGAAACAATCCCGTCTAAAGAAAAGTGATATGGTTTTAAACTCACAACAACATCTCCAGAAACCATTTTTTGGGAACTCTGTAAAAAAGCTTCAATATCCCGCATTACCGGGTCTAAATACTGGCCTTCATGCAAATGCATCCCATAGAAACTAGATACATATTCTTTATGTTGTAATTGCCATTTTGTTAAGGTATGCTTCTCTAATAAATGATGCGCTTTTACAGTAATTAACGCAGCAGCAGCCTCAAAACCAACACGCCCTTTGGTACCGACAATGGTATCTCCAACATGAATATCTCTACCAATGGCATATTTAGAAGCCATATCATTTAGGGTTTCAATATTTATTTGAGGAGCATTTTCTTTGCCATTTAAAGCAGTAAATTCACCATTTTTGAAAGTTAAAGTCACTTTTTCTTCACCATCTTTTTCTAATTGTGATGGATATGCTTCACTAGGTAATGGTTTTTCAGATTCTAAAGTTTCAACACCTCCAACACTTGTGCCCCAAAGTCCTTTGTTTACGGAATATTTTGATTTTTCCCAAGGCATATCAATACCTTCAGATTTCAAATAGTCTATTTCTTCTTGTCTTGTTAATTTCTGGTCTCTAATCGGTGTGATAATTTTAATCCCTGGCGCCAATGTTTGAAATATCATATCAAAACGTACTTGGTCGTTTCCTGCACCTGTACTGCCATGAGCAATATATTCGGCACCTATGCTTTTTGCATATTCAATGATTTCGATGGCTTGAATGATACGTTCGGCACTTACGGAAAGTGGATACGTACTATTTTTTAATACATTTCCAAATATCAAATACTTTACTACTTTTTGGTAAAACGTAGCAATTGCATCAATATTTTTATAGGTTGAAACGCCCATTTTATAAGCGTTACTTTCTATATGTTTTATTTCTTCATCTGTAAATCCTCCTGTGTTCACACTTACGGCATGAACATCATATTCCTTTGATAAACTTACTGCGCAATACGAGGTATCCAAACCGCCACTATATGCTATTACTAATTTTTTCATTTCACTATATTTTTGTCATTTCCGCGAAGGCGGTAATCTACTTTTTATCTTTTTTCAGAAACATGGTTTCCTTAATATGTTTTAATCTTTTAAAGACTTTATCTTTTATTTTTTTTGCTTCGGAATTATTTATCGCTTTCGGGTCGTAAAGCATGCCTGTACACAAACACATTTTTCGATTGGTACGGGTCAACACATCATAGTTTTTACAGGTTTGGCAGCCATCCCAAAATGTTGGGTCATCTGTTAATTCTGAAAAAGGAACAGGTTTATAGCCCAAATCCGTATTCATTTTCATAACCGCAAAACCGGTGGTAATACTAAAGACCTTAGCATCTGGAAATTTCTTTCTAGAATGCGCAAATACCTTATGCTTTATTTGTTTTGCAAGTCCAGCCCCTCTATAATCTGGATGGACAATCAGACCTGAATTGGCAACATACTTACCGTGTCCCCATCTCTCAATGTAACAAAATCCAGCAAATTTATCACCATCTAAAGCAATAACGGCATTGCCATTTTCCATTTTAGTTGAAATATATTCTGGGGTACGTTTAGCAATACCAGTACCTCTTACCGCTGCAGATTCCGCAATGGTTTCACAGATAATTTCTGCGTATTTTATATGTGATGTATCAGCTATTACAACCTTCATATCTTAGTTTGTATTGAATGTCTATTACTTTTCTATTTTTTTAGTTGCTGAACTGGACGCACCTAGTTCAATAAAATTAAACACACCCTTGCGGGCGACGTGGAAAAATACAGCGCATGGGATTATTGTCAATTAACAAATTAACTCTCTTTTGATATACTATGAAAAAAATTTTGGACACTATGAAAAAATTAAAATTACGTACTTATTTTGCTTTAAATGAAGATTAAAAGCGGCGACGGGGGTTGCTTGCGGGCAACCTGCGGAACACGTAACGTATTTTATTTTTTAAATTTTCCATGGTGTAAAACTAAGGCTTTATTTTATAAACGCCTAAAAATGATATGGTTTTTGAGAAAAATTGTGTAAATCTCGCTTTTTCCAAGGTTTTGTTTTAAAAAATTTAAAAATTACAAGTTTTGATAAAAAAATACATGACACATCTCTTGAAATTTCAAACAATTACCCTAAACAATCATCAGTTTAGAGTTTAAGAAACTTGTTTTATAATTTTTTCGATGTTTTCTATATCACTCAAATTAACAAGTTTGGTGTTTTTGATAAATAGATTATCATTATGAAGCTCAACCTCTAGACCTTTTTCATTTTTAAAACTTTCAATTATTGGTTTTATAAGAATAAAACTCAAGCTTTTTTTAAACGTAAAGCACTCGTAATTTTGCAATTTTATTTCATCATCGTTCCTTAATAAATCCAGAAACTTCTCAGAAGATGTCTTTTCCCGAAACAGGTAATGTCCGTTTATATTTTTAATATTAACCCAAAACATCACATGAGATTCAGCATAATCAATTTGATAGTGATTATTCCCATGTAACTCAGGAACAGGAAGAAAGACTATTCCTTTCTCAAATTTAAATGGATTTGAATAAGACCAATCATCATAACTGTTTAAAATTTTAGTCTCTTTTATAACGTTAAACTGAATTTCAGACAGTTCAATTTTCATGTAATTTCTACTCCCTTTCAAATAGTTTAAAGCAATATGGGCAATTTTCTCATCCTCGGTAGGTAGTTTATCAATATCTTTTTCAGAAACAGTATTAAACTCATTATCATGTGCAACCCAATATCCAGACTCAGCTTGTTCCAATGTTAATTTAGCACCTGTTTCTGGGTCAATAATATATTCGTCTGCTAAACTTTTTTTGAGTTTCTCCTCATACTCTCTTTCACTTTTAGTTTTGTAAGTAAAAGCTAAGCGAATTAAAAGTATAAAAATCGTGAATACAAGAACCGCAATGATAATATCAAAAATATCTCCCAATAGTTAGAAATTTAATTTTTCTATTTATTACTTAATTTCTCGAACCCAAATATTCCTATAACTCACAGGGCTATCATGGTCTTGTAACACAATTGGTCCTTTGCCATGAGGTTTGTTTTTGGGCCAACCAATATATTCGGTTGTCCCTTTTATTTCGAAATGATCTTGAACCAACACACCATTGTGCATCACCGTTATGGTGGCTGATTTAGTTTTTTCGCCTTCGTCATTAAATTCTGGCGCATGGTAAATAATATCGTAAGTATTCCACTCCCCTGTTGGAACTGAGGCTTTTGCCAACGGAACGGATTGTTTATAAACCGACCCAACCTGCCCGTTTACATAAGTATCATTGTCATTGTTATCCAAAATTTGCACCTCGTATTTTCCTTGAAGAAACACGCCGCTATTGCCACGGTTTTGCCCGTCTCCTTTTATATGCTCAGGAGATTTCCATTCCAGATGAAGCTGTACAGAACCAAACTTCTTTTTAGTTTGAATAGTTGCATTAATGCTATCATCGGCACGATGGACAATCATACTTTTTTCCTGTTCATTTAAAATCCACGTTGCTTCAGCCTTATCTTTAGAGCGCACCCATTCCTCCAAACTAGTGCCATCAAACAATACAATAGCATCACTAGGCACTCCGTTTTGTCCCGTTGGATTTACTGTTGGCGGTACTGGTTCGTAGAATTCGGTTTCTTCTGGAGTTGTTGGCTCTACTAACACTTCATCTGTCTGATCTTTTGAAATCTCTTTTGATTCTTTTTGCTTTTGATTACAGGAAAAAAGCGAAAGGCCTATTAACAAAATTAAAATTCTTTTCATTTGTAGTTCAGTTTAAATTCCCAAAATTGATTTCAAATGCCCTTCATCAATATCTCCACCTGCAAAATCATCAAAACTGCGTTCTGCCGCTTCAATAATATGTTTTTGAATGAATGGGGCACCTTCTCTTGCGCCTTGTTCGGATGATTTTATACAACATTCCCATTCCATAACCGCCCAAACATCACAGTCATACTTCGTTAGTTTTGAAAAAATGCTTTTAAAATCTACTTGTCCGTCGCCCAAAGATCTAAAACGTCCTGCACGATCTTTCCAATCGGAATAACCGCCGTAAACTCCTTGTTTTCCGGTCGGATTAAATTCTGCATCTTTTACATGAAATGCTTTAATCCTTTCGTGATAATAATCTATAAACGTCAAATAATCTAAATGTTGTAACACAAAATGACTAGGGTCGTACAATATATTTGCTCGCTTATGGTTTCCTGTAGCTTCTAAAAAACGCTCAAATGAAATCCCATCGTGTAAATCTTCGCCCGGATGGATTTCATAACACACATCAACCCCTTTTTCATCAAAATGATTTAAAATCGGTGTCCATCGTTTTGCTAATTCCGCAAAGCCCATTTCTACCAATCCGTTTGGTCGCTGTGGCCAAGGATATACGGTGTGCCACATCAACGCTCCTGAAAACGTTGCATGGGATTTCAACCCTAATCTTGCACTTGCAGTTCCTGATTTCTTAACAAAATCTATCGCCCATTCCGTTCTTGCTTTTGGATTTTTTCTAACATGCTCTGGTGCAAAACCATCAAACATGGTATCGTAAGCTGGATTTACTGCTACCAATTGCCCCTGTAAATGGGTCGATAATTCGGTAATTTCCAAGCCGTACGAGTTTACTTTTCCTTTTAGTTCATCACAATAGGTCTGGCTTTCGGCAGCTTTTTCAATATCAATCAAATTCGTTTCCCATGTTGGGATTTGTATGCCTTTATACCCTAAATCGGCAGCCCATTTGCACATCCCATCTAACGAATTGAATGGTGCTTCGCTTCCTGCAAATTGTGCCAAAAATACTGCTGGCCCTTTTAATGTTTTCATAATCTCTACCTAACTAAAAGCCCTCCTAACCTCCCCATGGGGGAGAAACTGAGTACTTTAATATTATACTTTATTTTTATAGATTCCCGATGTCTCGGTAACGCCAATTTTATTTTGAGACCTGTCAGGTTTTAAAAACCTGACAGGTCTGGATTCTGTTTTTAAATTTTTGTCCACGCTGAATTATTGGAATCACTTTCAACCGCAGCATAAATAAATTTCATACCTCGGATGCCGTCTTCAACTGTTGGGTAATCTAGTTTTTCTATGGTTTCACCATTATTAATGGCAGATAAATGTGTTGCGAATTTTTTGTAAATCGTCGCAAATGCTTCTAAATACCCTTCTGGATGACCTGCTGGAATTCTGGAAACTTCCAACGCTTCTTCATGTAAACCATTACCATTTGGGGTGAATATTTTTTTAGGTGCTTCCAACCAACGTGTTATTAATTCATTCGGGTTTTCTTGATGCCATTCCAAACTTCCTTTGGTGCCATACACTTTAATTGCCAAATTATTTTCTTCGCCTAAAGCAATTTGCGAAATAGAAATACTGCCCTTTGCACCATTCTCCATACGTATCAGCATATTGCCATCATCATCCAAAATGCGACCTTCCCCAAATTTTCCTAAATCGGCAGCAATTTCTTCTATTTTTAAACCTGTGATGTATTCTATTAAATTTTCAGCATGTGTTCCGATATCCCCTAAAGCACCGCCAATTCCAGATTTTTTGGGATCAATTCTCCAAGCGGCTTGTTTTTGTCCTGTTTTTTCCAAAGAGGTGGACAACCAACCTTGAAGATATTGTGCTTGTATTTTTCTGATTTTCCCCAATTCTCCTTTGGCGACCATGGCTTTCGCTTGTTTTACCATGGAATTGCCTGTATAATTGTGGGTCAATGCAAATAGTTTTCCACTTTTTTCAACTATATTCTGAAGTGCTTCTGCTTCTTCCAAAGTCAACGCTACCGGTTTATCACATACCACATGAAAGCCATTTTCCAAAGCCATTTTTGCTGGCGGAAAGTGCATATGATTTGGCGTTACAATCGCTACAAAATCCATTCGGATGGCTTCAGGCAATTCTTTTTCCTTTTGAATCATCTCTTCAAAAGTACCATAACATCTACTTTCTTCTAAATTTAAGGTTATTCCTGATGCAATGGATTTTTCCGCGGTACTGCTAAATGCACCACACACCAATTCAATCATGCCATCAATTGCCGCTGCTCTTCTATGGACATCTCCAATGAATGAGCCGGTGCCTCCACCAACCATTCCCATTCTTAATTTTCTACTCATAGTTTATTAGGCTTCTGAAATTTTGTATTGTTTTCTCATATAAATATGTAATCCTAAAAATGCCACAATTAAAATTGCAGGCAAAATAGACATAGTTCTTAACGCTTCCGAAGCACTTGCATTATCCATGAGGTTTCCCATAATTGGCAATACAATTGATACTGAGAACATGCCTGCGCCTCCCATTACTGAGAGTCCGAGTGCGCCAGTTTCCGGCAAATATTCGGCTACAAACCCTAACATGGTTGGCCAAAAGAATGTAACCCCAATGGCAAAAACTGCTGCTGCAACAAAGGTCATCCCGCCACTAGTAACCGTAAGCATCCATAAACCGATAAATGTAAAAATAGCAGAATATAACAACATACCCGAAGGTTTTAGTTTATGGACTACTTGACCAGCAGATAACCTACCCAACGCCATGATACCATTTATAAATGCGAGTACCAACAACGGCGCAGAAACCGATTCTTTAAGAAGCGATTCGATACGTTGTGTTGTCCCCAATTCTGAAGCAGCGGTCAAAAACATGCAAGCAACCATGAATAAAAATAGTGGTTTTAAAACACTTGAAAACATCTTTTTATTGCTAATGCCCAACTGAACACGTTCTGTAACAGGAATTTTTTGACCAAAAAACAGCAGCCCATAAATAACCAATGGAATGAATAATGTGCCTACCATAATTTCCCAACTTAAGCCCAAAACGTCCATAATTAACCAGCCTAAAATGGCGCCAATTACAATGCCTCCAGGAAACCATACATGAAATCTATTCAGCATTTTGGTTTTTTGATTGGGATACATTGAGGCTATCATAGGGTTTAGCGCGGCTTCCACAAAACCGTTACCAATACCTATAAATAAAGTGGCTATAAAAAGAGACGTCATAGAATCTGCCATAAGTGTTAACACAATACCAATAGCATGGGTTAAAAACGCCATCCACGTTATTTTTTTAATCCCCAACAAATCAACCAGCGGCCCTCCAATAATCATGGCTATGGTAAACCCAAAAAAAGCAGGCGCAAAAGCATAGCCTATTTGTTCGAGTGTAAGCCCTACGCCCTCTGGCCCAAAAACTGTTTCTAAACGTGCGCGGATAGCAAACGTCATTGCGGTAGTAATTAAGGCTAAACAACTGGCTAGAAATAATCTATTTTTATTTATCTGTTCCATGTATATTTTGGTTTGGTTAGTTTGTGTTAAGACAGTTGTTTGCCTACTTTTAGGAGCAAATCCCTTGTCGCTTTTACCCCTGCTTCCTCTGATATGCCGTGGCCTTCAAATTCAATCCCTACGAAACCCTTATAGCCAACATCTTTTACCATTTTCATCATACGGTGGTAATCTATTGTGGTTTCGTTGCCTTCATTATCAAATTCATAAGATTTTGCACTTACCGCTTTTGCAAACGGCAATAATTCTTGCATGCCTTTATACTTGTCATAGGCTTCTACACACTTACGATCTTTATCTTTTTTAATACAGAAATTTCCAAAATCCGGTAATGTGCCACAGTTGTCATGTTCCACTTTTGAAAACACATCGGTCATCCATTCGCCGTTTGAAGAAAAACCACCATGATTTTCAACCAAGATATTAATATTTGAACCTTTCGCAAATTCTGCTAATTTTTCTAAAGAGTCAACAGCAGATTTTACGGCTTCCTCTTTTTCATGTCCACCAGCCAAATTCACACGAATAGCATGACAGCCTAAAAAATGTGCCGCTTCCACCCATTTGTGATGATTTTCAATCGCTTTCAATCGCTTTGAAGTATCTGCATCAGCTAGATTCCCCTCGCCATCTATCATAATCAACACATTTTGCTGACCTTCAGAATTGGCACGGGTTTTCATGTCTTTTAAATAGGACATGTCTTTTGCCTTGTCCTTAAAAAACCCATTCACATATTCGACACCTTCACAACCCATACTTCTGGATTTTGCAGCAAAATCTAAGTTATCCATTTTTCCACTTTGTATAGCCCTGTGAAAAGACCACTCAGCAAGAGAAATCCTGAAGAACAATTCTCCCGATTTTTCAATAGTTTCAAGTACATCCTGTTTCGATATCTTTTTCTCTTTTGAATCTTTACAAGCATAAAGTCCTAAAGCCGATAATGCCAAACTAGTTTGGGAAGTTTTTACAATAAAATCTCTACGCTTCATAAAAGTTGTCTCTTTTGTTATTAAAATTGAAATAAATAAGGAAATAAAATCTATAATGTTTATTCTACTGAAAGAATTTAAACATTTCTCAACTGCAAAATAGTTAATTTTCCATTTATTATAAAAATTTTTATTATTTTCTGCATTATTAATAAAAATAAACCTTAATCTTTATTAAATTCTTGTTTAACTTTTTTATAAAAAAATGAATACTAATCCAATTATAGAATCTTCAGAATTATATGATGCCATAGTAATTGGCACAGGCATTTCTGGAGGATGGGCAGCAAAAGAACTTTGTGAAAAAGGGCTAAAAACCTTGGTTTTGGAGCGTGGTAGAATGGTAAAACATGGCGACTACCCCACAATGCACATGGATCCGTGGGATTTTGAATTGCGGGGAGACCCATCAGCAGAAGACTTAAAAAGACAACACAAACAAAGCAGAACAGGCTATACAACCGATGCTGCCAGTAAACATTGGTTTGTAGATGATATAAAACATCCTTACAATGAGACCAAACGTTTTGATTGGATGCGAGGCTATCATGTTGGCGGACGCTCCATTATGTGGGGCAAACATAGTTACAGGTTGAGTGATTTAGATTTTGAAGCCAATAAAAAAGATGGACACGGTGTGGATTGGCCCATCCGCTATAAAGATATTGAACCTTGGTACAGTTATGTTGAATCTTATATTGGCGTATGCGGAGAAAACCTTGGGCTACCGCAATTACCAGACGGGATTTTTTCGCCTCCAATGCCATTGAATTGTGTTGAAGCTTATCTTAGAAAAAGTATTGCAAAATATTATGATGATCGTGTTGTTACATATGGACGGGTGGCACACATTACTGGCGACAAAACCCATGAGGGCAGAAGTGTTTGTCAGCACAGGAACAGATGTATAAGAGGTTGTCCGTTTGGCGCTTATTTTAGCAGTAATTCTTCTACCTTACCCGCTGCGGAACGTACAGGAAACATGACACTTCGTCCGTTTTCTATAGTACATGAAATTATTTATGATGATACTTTGAAAAAAGCAACTGGTGTTAGAGTCATTGATGCTGAAACCAAAGAGAAATTGGTATTTAATGCTAAAGTCATCTTTTGTTGTGCTTCGGCAATGGCATCAACTTCTATTTTATTGCAATCTAAATCGGAGCGTTTTCCTAATGGACTTGGCAATGATTCGGGTGAATTGGGGCATAATATCATGGACCATCATTTAGGTGCAGGAGCCTCGGGTAAAATTTCTGGCTTTGAGGACAACTATTTTAAAGGACGAATTCCTGGAGGGGTTTATCTTCCGAGATTCAGAAATTTAGGCGATAAAAAATCTGAAAGAAAAGATTTTATACGAGGTTATGGCTATCAAGGGGGCGCTAGTAGGAATGATTATGATGAACCCATTGCAGAATTAGGTTATGGTAAAGAATTAAAAGAACGTATTTTGAAACCCGGTGAATGGCGTTTGGGTTTAGGAGGTTTTGGGGAATGTTTACCTAACCACGATAATAAAATGACGTTGGATTATAATAAACTTGACGAATGGGGTTTACCGACCATCACGTTTGATGCGGAATGGAAAGCCAACGAATATGCCATGCGAAAAGACATGATTGCCCAAGCGGTAGAAATGTTGGAAAAATCTGGCTTTACCGATATTAAGGAACGTAATGATGTGCATGCGCCAGGTATTGGCATCCACGAAATGGGCACTGCAAGAATGGGGCGCGACCCCAAAACATCGGTGTTAAATAAGCATAACCAAATTCATACCGTGCCTAATGTATATGTAACAGATGGTGCTTGCATGACCTCATCGGCGTGTACCAATCCGTCGCTAACCTATATGGCATTAACAGCCAGAGCCGCAGAACACGCTGCAAAACAAATTAAAAACAGTTAATTATGAACAGAAGAGACGCACTTAAAAACATAAGTTTAGGAGTTGGATACACCCTTGCTGCCCCCAGTATTTTGAGTTTACTGCAAAGCTGCAAAAGCGACGTTGAAGCCTGGGTGCCCATATTTCTATCGCTTGAAGAAGGTGTTGTGCTTAAAAATTTGGTAGATCTTATACTGCCAAAAACCGAAGACACACCGGGCGCATTGGAAGTTAACGTTCCAGAATTTATAGATTTATTTATGGCTAAAGGAGAAAATGAAGAGCATCAGGCTGAACTTAGAGCAGGTTTCGCAAGTATCATGACTGCTTTAAATATACCGGAAGAAGATCCTTCAAAATTAAAAACCGAAGATTATGATGCGCTTTTGGCTAAATATTTAAAAGCAGATAAAACGCAACTAGAAAAATTCAAAACATCGGAAACCGACAAGCTTATTTTTGAAACACTCAATTATATCCGAGGTAAATCTATTTGGGCATACAAAACAAGTGAATTTGTCGGCGAAAAAGTATTGGCTTACGACCCAATTCCCGGGCCTGCAAAAGGTTGCATTACCGTTGAAGAAGCCACAGGCGGAAAAGCATGGTCATTATAACATTCAAAACAAATTATGAGAAAACTATTTAAAATACTCACGCTTGCTTTATTAGTTTCAGTAACGATAAATTGCAAAAACAAAGCGGAAAAAGATACAGTTATTGAAGCACCTAAAGAAGAATGGGTACCATTGTTCAACGGTAAAAATTTAGACAATTGGATTGTTAAAATAAAAGGCTATCCTGCAAATGAAAACTACAACAACACCTTTATAGTTGAAGATGGTGTTATGAAAGTGAACTATGATGGGTACGATGGGAAATTCAATAATTCTTTTGGACACATTTATTATAAAAAGCCGTTTTCAAATTATAAATTCAGAATGGATTATCGCTTTACAGGAGAACAAATTGCCGATGGCGCAGCTTGGGCAACCAGAAATAGCGGTATTATGATTCATTGTGAAAACCCAATGAAAATTGGTTTAGATCAAAATTTCCCAGTTTCTATTGAAGTGCAATTATTGGGCGGCAATGGTACAGACGAACGCCCCACAGCAAATTTATGTACCCCAGGCACCCATGTTGAAATGGACGGCGAACTTAAAACTGAACATTGCATAAGTTCTTCTTCTAAAACATTTCATGGCGAACAATGGGTCAATGTCGAAATTGAAGTTAGAAACGATTCCATCATCAAACATTTTATAAATGGCGAGGAAGTGATGCGTTATTTCAAACCGCAATATGGTGGTTCTGTAGATTATAATGAAGACTTCTGGAAAGCGAAAGAAGGTACTCCCGTAACGTCTGGATTTATTTCTCTACAAAGTGAAAGTCATCCTGTGGAATTTAAAAATATTGAGATTTTAGAGTTGTAAAACATTTGAAAAATTTGAGAAGAGCGTTCCAAATACTATTTATTTTACTGATTTCAGTTTCTTGTTCGAATCCAAAAAAAGAAATCATTACTGAAAACAGGACTCTTTTTATTTTTGACTTGGATTCTATAAAACAAACCGAAAACTATAAACTGACAATTGAAATTAGAGATACTTTAACTAAATACAATTATCAAAATTTGGGTGACGAAAGTAAAAATATGAATGTGTTTTACATTCCAAAAACTAAAACATTAAAATTTGCATTATGGAAATATATTCCAAAAAAAGGCGGGGGTTTTAAGGCACTCTCACTTTCAAGTACAGAATTCGTGAATTACGAAATGCAAGAAGCAGAAACTGACGGAACTGGACCTATTTTATTTAACCCTGAATATGGCATTTTAGGAATTGGTAATGTAATGGCTCCGAATTTTGTTTATTTAAAAAATCAATCAGATATAAAAATTTTGGATAAAATAATTGACAAATTAACTGAATAAAGAAACGTTTTACGACGTGCAAAACATTACAATTGAAAAGACGATCATTTTTAAAAAAAGGAACTACCGCAGCTTCATTAGTAGCGCTTGGAGTCCATAATCTTTATGCAACTTCAACATCTGAAACCATTTTAAAATCGGGACATGATTTTAGAATGAACTTTGCACCACATTTGGGGATGTTTCAACACCATGCCGGCAAGGATCCGATAGATCAGTTAAATTTTATGGCAGATCAAGGTTTTACAGCTTTTGAGGATAATAACATGAAGAAAAGAAGCATTGACACTCAAAAAGCCATGGCAAAAACCATGACCGATAGAAATATCACAATGGGCGTTTTTGTAGCACATACCATCAATTGGAAAGCACCTACATTAACTACGGGAAACAGCAATTTACGCAATGCCTTTTTAGATGAAATAAAAGCATCTGTTGAAGTTGCAAAACGCGTTAATGCAAAATGGATGACGGTTGTCCCAGGTTTTGTTGACATGAAACAAGACATGAACTACCAAACCGAACATGTAATTGAAACCCTAAAACAAGCTTCCGCAATTTTAGAACCTCATAATTTAATTATGGTTTTAGAGCCACTTAATTTCTACAATCATCCTGGGTTGTTTTTAAGCGAATCGCCTCAGGCTTATCAGATTTGTAAAGCGGTAGATTCGCCTTCCTGTAAAATTTTATTCGATATTTACCATCAACAAATTCAAGAAGGGAATTTAATTCCGAATATTGATGCCTGTTGGAATGAAATCGCTTATTTCCAAATTGGCGACAATCCTGGAAGAAACGAGCCTACTACTGGCGAAATCAATTACAAAAACATCTTCAAACATATTCACGACAAAGGATTTAATGGTGTTTTAGGTATGGAACATGGCAATTCTATTGAAGGCAAAGAAGGCGAATTAGCCATAATTAATGCTTATAAAGCAACTTCAAATTTTTAAATTATTCCTTCTAAAATCAGAGAATTAAGCCGATGAGGACAACAGATTTTAAAAGCAAAACCATGAAAATAATAAACTATGCGTTATTCTTTTTATTCGTCGTTTTTGCCATTATTCAATTAAATGACCCCGACGGCATTTTATGGTTTTCGATATACTTTTTAGTTGCTTTAATTCATTTAATTTCAAATTTTAAAGCCATTTCTAAATTCATTTTAATTAGTGTTATTATTGGATTGTTAATATATTCCGCATTTCACTTTTCGCTATTTATAGAGTATATGCAAACCGAAAACAAGGAAGAAATTTTTGGCGAAATGGTTTATAAAAAACCCTATTTGGAAGGTACTCGCGAATTTCTCGGTTTATTTATTGCCGCTTTTAGTGTTTTATATCAATTAAAAAAAACTAGCAAACCTTAAATTTAAAAGTGACTTTCCTTTTTGCTGGATTTTAATTTTCTCAACTATTTTAACTTACTTTGTATAAATTTCTAATTGATAAATTTTAGTAGATTATAAAAATAGTTTAACCGTTGTAAATGGTGGTTATATTTCTAAAAATGAGACCCTTCAGGTTTCAAAAACCTGAAGGGTCTGAAACCACTTCAAAATTGCAAATTAATTGATAAACAAAAACTTAAGTTATATATACTAAATTAATCCATAGAACATTTATTAACCTAAAATTTACGAGTTTGGATGTTTAATTTTATTCAAAATTAAATTCAAACTAAACCAACCCTAATGAATAGATTTATAGCACTATCACTTTTCACTTGTTCATTATTATTTTCATCTTTTGCATTTTGTCAAAATAAAATTTCCGGGACTATTACAGATAGTAATGGCAATACTTTGGAAGGTGTCATTGTTAAATTATCGCCTTCAAATTTTAATACAATCACTAACAGCGAGGGGTTCTTTAAAATCGAAACTATTTCAAACGGAAATTATACCATTACAATTTCTCATTTGGGTTACAAAACAATTAATAAAGACATCGCTGTTCAAAATAAAAATGTAACACTTTCATTCATTTTAGAAGACGATTTGCTAAACCTTCAAACCGTTGTGGTGACTGGCACATTTGACCCTAGAACTCAATTGGAATCTACAACATCCATTAGCACACTCAGTTCAAAAAGCATACAACAAACCTACCCGCAAGGAACAGCGGGTTTGCTACAAAATATCCCAGGCACCTTTACGGATGCTTCGGCAGGAGAAGTTTATACTAAAGTTTACACAAGAGGTGTTTCTGCTTCCGCGGAAGATGATATGGGTTGGTATTATGTATCCCTGCAAGAAGATGGACTTCCCGTTAGTTTGGTACAACATTCTTATTACAGTCCAGATTTGTTCCATCGTGTAGATTTAACCACCAAAAAACTGGAAGCCATTCGAGGTGGAAGTGCTTCCATTACTGCACTTAATGCTCCGGGCGGTATTTACAATTTTATCTCACATGGTGCAAAAAACGAATTTGGCGGCGACATTCAATTATCGGCAGGTGCGCAGGGTGGCGACAATGCACTTTATAGAATTGACACCAATATTGGAGGCCCATTAGGAAACAATTGGTTTTTTAACGCAGGTGGCCATTACAGAAAAGATGATGGCGCAAGAGATACAAATTTTACATTTAGTGATGGTGGGCAATTCAAATTTAATGTGATTAAATCTACCGATAAAGGGTACATTAAATTCTACGGAAAATTATTAAACGATAAAACGAATAGATATACAGGAGTTGCCGCTACAAATTGGGACAATCCAACACCAGCATTTGGGCAGGATTTTAATTCGACTTCTTTATTGATGCCTAGTTTTAATGGTAGTATTCCCGATGGACGGAACTTTAACAACTCCAATAGTTTTGATCCAAGCCAAGGCGTTCATGCGAAAGATTTAGCTTTTGGTATAGATTTTCAGCACGATTTAGGAAACCGATTAACCTTAAAAAATAAGTTTAAATTCTCAACTAAAGATGCGAACTGGCAAACCTCGATTAGTAATGCTTTTGTGTCATTGAATAATCCTTTGGCCTATTTTATTAGTGGTGCCGATTTCCCTATTGGACAAGTCGTTTTCAAAAATGCACGTTCTGGTAATGAAGTGGCAAGACTTGATAATAGTGGGATATTATCGGGAGAACCTATCAATTATTTAACCGATGGAAGATTACCAAACGACGCCATTATGGGCACTTCGGCATGGTATAAAGATATGGGTGCAGATGAATGGATGAACGAATTCACACTTCAAAAGAACTGGGAAAACCATGATTTTTCAACAGGGTTTGTTGCTGCTTATGCCAATACGTCGCTGTTTACCCAAGGTAGTTTTGCTTTTGTGACTTACGAACCAAATCCTAAAATATTACAAGTAACTTTAGAAAATCCGGGGCAACCCGTTTTGGCATTATCCGATGAAAATGGGTTGAGCAATTATGGCGGTTTATTTTATGTAAATGCTGAAGCTAAAGTCACTCAAGTAGCTTCATTTGTAAATGACCGTTGGAAAGTTTCAGATAAAATTCATTTAGATTTAGGATTGCGATTTGAAAATGTAGCACACAATGGCAGTAAAGACAGATTCGAAAACGCTGGATTGGACGGCGGTTTAGATGGCGATGACACAACTGCTTATGACAAGAGTATCAATGTGCCAACTGGAGTAACGGACGATTTCAAATATAACTACACCTATTTATCCTATTCCGCAGGAATTAATTATAAATTCAATGCTAATGCTGCTATTTTCGGCAGGTTTTCAAAAGGACATAAAGCACCTGAACTGAATTACTATTTCAACAATTTTTCTAATGTTCCCATCAATCAAAAAGGAGAAATTCAAAAGATATTTCAAGCTGAAGTTGGTTTAAAATTAGCGACTAAAAACGCATCATTCACAGGAACAGTATTTTGGAGTCAACTTAAAAATATCGGCATTACAAATTTTGAATTTGATGGCGATGATAACAGTATTTTTTACACACCAATTCAATTTAATACTTCTGAAACGATCGGATTTGAATGGGAAAGCGCCTTTAATCCTATAAATTATGTAACCTTCAAATTTAATGGTGTTTTACAAAATCCCAAAGCTACAAAATGGCATATTTATGACGCCGCTGGTTCT
Source organism: Algibacter sp. 2305UL17-15 (assembly GCF_040720935.1). Classification (NCBI taxonomy): domain Bacteria; kingdom Pseudomonadati; phylum Bacteroidota; class Flavobacteriia; order Flavobacteriales; family Flavobacteriaceae; genus Algibacter; species Algibacter sp. 2305UL17-15. The sequence continues at coordinate 177,962 of NZ_JBFDAE010000007.1, read as the reverse complement.
GTAAATACTAAGGATGATAGTATTATTGATTACTCTGGAAATGAACTACCATTCAATCCAAAAATCATGTTTAATGTGAGTACTGAATTTGAAAAAGACAATTTTTACGCATTCTTCAAATGGCAATATATGGGCAAACGACAAGGCAATGTTGCCAATGGTTTTGAACTCGCTGCATATAGTATTTTCAACCTTGGAACGGGCTATAAAATAAACGAACATTTGTCGGCTAATATCATCATCACTAATCTTTTTAATTCAAAAGGACTAGCCAACTTTTTTGGAGCGAATGAATTTGGAGCAAATGCCAATGGCGCAACTCCAGAATTTATTGCGGCAAATCCTGATGCAAGTTTTGTGGTATTCCCTGTTTTAAGAAGAAGAGGTATGCTATCATTAAATTATAAATTTTAACGAACATTCCTGTTGCAAAAAAGAACATATGAACAACTAGTAGTTCTTAAAAAAATTTATTTTTATGGAAGTCGAAATTCAGACTACAATTAACAACTACATACAATGACGAAAAAGATTTTATTTTATATCGCTCTTTTATTGATATTTTCTTGCGCCAAAGACGAAAAAAAACCAATTAAAGACGCCGCTAGCATAGAACAAAAAGAGGAAACCACTTTACCTTTTACCCATATTGAACTAAATGATATGTCCGCTTTTAAACCTACTGCCAAAAACTGGCAAATTGTTGGTAATCCGGTGGCCGACAGAGTCAAGAAAGGCACTTTTACTTCAACAAAGGGAACTGGCATCTTATTAAATACTCCAAACGAAAACACTAAAGACAACCTCTTTACCAACTTTGAGCATGGCGATATAGAATTAGAACTGGATGTGATGATGCCTTTAGAATCGAATTCAGGGATTTATTTTCAGGGCAGATACGAAATTCAACTTTTTGATAGTTGGGGAGTTACCAAGCCAAAATATAATGATATAGGTGGTATTTACCAACGCTGGAACAAAGATGCCGAAAAAGGCAAAGAAGGTTTTGAAGGGCATGCACCAAAAGTAAACGCAGCAAAGGCACCGGGACTTTGGCAACATTTAAAAGTTATTTTCCATGCACCAAAATTTGATGCCGAAGGACATAAGACAAAAAATGCCTGGTTTGAAGAAGTGCGGTTAAATGGTATGTTATTACACGAAAACGCAGAGGTAACAGGGCCTACTCGAGCGGCGGCGTTTGGCGACGAAAAACCATTGGCACCACTCATGATTCAAGGAGACCACGGTGCCGTTGCATTTAAAAACATAAAATACAAACGCTATAACGACACACATATTAAAATAAATGAAGCGGTTCTAAAAATTTACGACAATACCGTAAAACAAATTCCCATAACCCATCTAGACAGTCTTAAATTATTGGAGGAACATAAAACAGATGCTATTTCGCCCTTAGAAAATATGGGTAGAAACGACCAAAAAGTATTGGTTTATTCTGGAACTTTAAACATCCCAACTACCGGCACTTATATATTTGATGCTACTGTTAACGGAAGTACTGTATTAATTATAGGCAACGATACTATAATTGGTATGAATGCAGATTTTGACATGAATACAACCAAGTATGAAAAGGTGAATTTGAAGGAGGGTAACGCCCATTTTCAGTTATTATACAATAAACCATTCCCTTGGCGTAACGGCTTCGATTTATTTGTTGAAGGCCCAAGCATGCAGCGTTATTCATTTTTAAAAGATGGCACCTCAATATTGAATAAAAACAACCCCATAAACCCTATCGTTTTAGACGTTAAGGACACACCGCTTACGCAACGTAGTTTTATTGGACATAAGGGCGTTAAGCGCACACATTGTATTTCAGTCGGTTTGGTTGAAGGCATGAATTACACTTTAGATTTGGCAACCGGCAGTTTGTTGCATGTATGGAGTGGCGATTTCTTTGATGCCACACAAATGTGGCATTCCAGAGGCGAACACCAAAGGGGCAAACCTATGGGGTTTGTAGTGTCTTCTCATGGCGATTTAGATTATGCACCTTTAAATGACGAAGATGATACGTGGCCGAAAGTTAGTGATGGGTCTTTCAGTTTTAAATCTTCTGGTTATACGTTTGATGTTCAAAACATTCCCACGTTTTCCTATAAATTGGACGAAGCTGAAATCACCGATCGTTTCGTGGCTGCTTCACAAGTAAAAAGAGGCTTAGAGCGAACAATCAGTTCTAATTCCTCTATAACGTTATGGCATAAAATTGCAGATGGCACTAACATAAAACCGCTTCCAGATCATACGTTTATCATTAACGACGAAAGCTATTACATTGTAATTCCTGAACATAACGCTATTAAAACAGTTGTGAGATCTAGTAATGGAAAAGACGAATTATTGGTTAAAATTCCGAAGGGAAACCAAACATTTAAGTATCGTATCATCTGGTAAATTAAAAGAAACAATCATGCAAATATCACAAAAAATAATACGCTTATTCATATGTTTCTGTATTGGTCAATTCACTTTTGGGCAGTCAAAATCGATAGTAGAAAAGGAAGCTGAATATTATAAAATTGTTGATGTTCCCATTCCAAAAGACATCAAATTAGAAGTTGGCGGTTTGGCATTAACAGATGATGATAAATTGGGTGTATCTACAAGAAGAGGCGAGGTTTGGCTTATTGACAATCCTTATAGCAAAAACCCAACTTACAACCGTTATGCCCATGGTTTACATGAAGCACTTGGTCTTGCTTACAAAAACAAGGGTTTTTATTTGGCGCAACGTAGTGAATTGACCCGATTGGAAGACAACACTAATGATGGTATTGCCGATGTTTATAAAACTATTTATTCTTGGCCACTTTCAGGAAATTATCACGAGTATTCTTATGGCCCTAAGTTTGATAAAAATGGGGATATGATTCTGACCCTAAACCTATCGTGGTATAATGGCGGTAAAAGTTTAGCCAAATGGCGTGGTTGGCTTATAAAAATTACACCAGAGGGAAAAATGACACCTTTAGCAACCGGACTGCGTTCTCCAGCAGGATTTGAAATTAACGAAGCAAATGCTATTTTTTATACTGAAAACCAAGGAGACTGGGTAGGTTCTGGACGCATGACGCATTTAGAACTTGGCGATTTTGCTGGTCATGTTTCTGGATTGAAATGGACTGACGAACCTGATTCTCCACTTTCTTTAAAACCAGAGGATATAGACCCTAATTCTGAACTTACGCTTTACGAATACGCCAAAAAAGAACCAGCACTTAAAGCACCAGCCATCTGGTTTCCACATACTATTTTAGGGATTTCTACTTCTGATATTTTATATGATACCACCAATGGGAAATTTGGGCCTTTTGAAGGACAGCAATTTATTGGCGACCAAGGGCACAGTAAAATCATGCGTGTGTTTATGGAAAAAGTAAACGGCGTATATCAAGGTGCAGCTTTTCCGTTTGCTGAAGGGTTTTCTTCAGGAATCTTACGAATGATTTGGGGGAACGACAATAGCATGTTCGTGGGAATGACCAGTCGTGGTTGGGCTTCAACAGGCAAAAAAATGTTTGGGTTACAGCGTTTGGTTTGGACAGGAAAAACACCTTTTGAGATTAAAACCATGAAAGCCCTTGATGATGGTTTTGAATTGGAATTCACGAAGCCTATCAACAAAAAAATGGGGCAAGATATTTCAAACTATAAAATTTCAACATTCAATTATAAATATCATGACATTTACGGTAGCCCTATTATTGACCAACAAAATGCCATGGTTCATAAAGCTGAAATTTCAGAAGATGGTTTAAGGGTAAAACTGAATGTGCATGGGATGCGTTTAGGGTTTATCCATCAGATAGAAATTCCCAAGTTAAGATCGGCATCTGGGGAATTATTGTTGCATGACAAAGGCTACTATACATTGAATGAAGTTCCTGGAGGCGAATTAAAATCTCCGCAAATGCATGTTGACAATTCATCTAAAAAAGAAATAGAGCAACCAAAAAGGGTTACAACAATGCCTTCGGAATGGGGAGAACGCGGTGCAGATGAAAAATTAGTTATTGGAACTGTTCCCGGCTTAAAATATGATGTTGAGGAAATTACCATACATAGAAATAGCAAGATACAACTGACTTTGAATAATAATGACGATATGATTCACAATGTTGTGGTTACCAAGCAAGGTAAGGAAACTCCGCTTAAGGTTGGGGAAATGGCACTTAATTTGGGACTGGATGGCCCAGATTTAAACTATGTCCCTTTTACCGATTTGGTATTGGCGCACTCTGGAACAGTTGGCCCCGAAGGTTCTGAAACTATATATTTTATATCACCAAGTGAACCTGGGGAATATTGGATTGTGTGTACGTTTCCTGGGCATGCTTTTACGATGCGGACTAAATTGATTGTGAAGTAATAAAATTGACATGACTAACTTTGATAACACACCCCTTAATCCCCTCTTTTTAGAGGGGAAACTGTTATTAATAATATAATTGTTTTTTTAAAGCATGAGTGTCCCTCCTAAAAAGGAGCGAGTAAGGGAGGTGTAATATTTACTTCAAATTAAGAATATAATCTTCAAGTTTTGAGTTGTATGTAAAATAAAACCTATGCTTCATAAGAAAGCTCGTAAAATTTAAATTTTACGAGCTTTTTTGTTATTTATAAAAAGTGAAATTACTCTACAATAAACTTCCCTTTCATTAACGCATAATGCCCAGGGAAACTACAAATAAAATCGTAAGTGCCAGCTGCGGGTGCGTCAAACTCAATGGAAGTAGTTTGTCCGCCACCAATTAATTTTGTGTGTGCAATGATATCTCCTTCTGAGCCAGCAGGTATATAATCTGTGGCTTTAGAAGTAGCCGCTTTTCCTGCAAAGACAGTAACATTTACACCTTGTTTTAAAATTACAACATTATGCCCCATAACATTGATGTCCATTTTTCCTTTGTGTCTTAAAGTTAATTTTACTTTTTGTCCTGCTTTCACTTTAAGTTCGCTTTTATCAAACTTCATCATATCATCCCCAACCAAAGTTAAACTAGCAACGTTATCATCTACTTTCTTTTCTTCTTTTTGAGTTCCAAGTTTAATTTTTTCTTGTTTTTCCTCTTTTTTCTTTTCGCCTCCACAACTTAAAAAAGTTAGGGCCAAAACTGCAACAAATAGGTGTTTAATGGTTTTCATCTGTTTATATTTAGTGTTTATAATATGTAATCTGTACTTATAAAGTTAGACGTTTTCTTTTCTAACAATTCATTTAAAATAGCATTATTATACTCATTGTCTTTTGATGCCACAAAGGTTCTTATTGAAAACGACCGTAATGCATCTGAGACACTTAATGTCCCAACGGCAGAATCTTTTCGTCCTGTAAACGGATACACATCCGGACCTCTTTGACAGGAACTATTTAGATTCACACGACACACCAAATTTACTAAAGTATCAATTAAAGGCGAAAGCGTTGTCACATTTTTTCCGAAGAGACTTACTTGCTGTCCGTAATCAGATTCCGCCATATCATGCAATGGCTCTTCAATATCCGAAAACGATACAATTGGTACTATTGGGCCAAATTGCTCTTCTTCAAAAACACGCATGTCTTTGGTTACTGGAAACAGTACTGCTGGAAAAATAAAATTATCGGTTGTCTCCCCTCCTTTTTTATTTAAAATTGATGCTCCTTTTTTAGTGGCATCGTCAATTAATTCTTGAATATATGCCGGTTTATCAGCTTCTGGAAGTGGTGTTAATTTAGAGCCCTCTTCCCAAGGATTTCCAAATTTTAATTGATCCACTTTATAGGCAAATCGTCTATTAAATTCTTCAACAACCGATTCGTGAACATAGAGTACTTTTAGCGCTGTACAACGTTGTCCATTAAAAGATAACGAACCTGCGATACATTCATCTACTGCCAAATCTAAATCGGCATCGGGTAAAACAATAGCTGGGTTTTTTGCTTCTAAACCTAATACCATTCTTAATCTATTCCCTTTTGGATGCTGACTTTGAAGTGCGTTTGCAGATTTACTGTTGCCTATTAAAGCCAATACTGTTACTTTGCCCGATTTCATGATAGGCGATGCTAAAACCCTACCGCGACCATACACAATATTTACGACGCCTTTTGGGAAACTATTTTGAAACGCTTCCAGTAAAGGAGAAATTAATAAAACTCCTATTTTTGCTGGCTTAAATATGGTAGTATTCCCCATAATTAAAGCGGGAATCAACAAACAAAACGTTTCATTAAGCGGATAATTATAAGGCCCTAAACATAACACAACGCCCAAAGGTCCTCTTCGTATATGGGCATAAACGCCTGAACTTTTCTCAAATCTCGCCGAATCTCGGTCAATTTGCTTATAGGCTTCAATAGTATCGTAAATATAATCTACGGTTCTATCAAACTCTTTTTGAGAATCGGGTAAATTTTTACCAATCTCCCACATCAGCAATTTTACAACCTCTTCGCGCTTGGTTTTCATTTCTTCAACAAACTTTTCCATGCACGCTATGCGATCAATAACCTTCATAGTGGGCCATAAGCCCTGACCTTTACCATAGGCTTTTGTTGCAGAATCCAATGCTTCTACGGCTTCCTTTTCTCCCAACTGCGGAATTGTTCCTAAAAGTGTCGGTTTATAGTTTTCTGTTGAAGAAATTGTGGAATATATTTCGGCAGTCTCACCATTCCATTGTTTCAATTCACCATCAACTAAATACGTGTTTTGATGTACTAACGTTTTGATTTGATAGGCCTCTGGAATATTTATTTTAATCTTACTCATGGTTTTATTTTTACTGTTGCTAAGATACCTAATAATTAGGATAAAATCTTTTTTTTAAAAGGCAACAAAACCCATACAAACTTAAGAATTAACAAAAATTTTACATGGAAATGAAACGCAATCGTTTGAGAAATTTTCAACAAAAAACTTAAATCAAAAACCGAAACAAATCTGGAGAGTTATTTAAATAATCGCCATAAAAATTACGTTCTTTCATTTTAGCGATTAATGGCTCTAAATCATTGGCAGATTTTAATTCAATACCGACTACCGCTGCTCCATTTTCGCGATTGGTTTTTTTGGTGTATTCAAAATGTGTGATATCATCATTAGGCCCTAAAATATCTACCACAAACTCTTTTAAAGCACCGGCACGTTGCGGAAACTTCACAATAAAATAGTGTTTTAAGTTTCTATAGAGCAATGCGCGTTCTTTGATTTCTGCGGTTCTTGTAATGTCGTTGTTACTACCGCTTACCACACAGACTACTGTTTTTCCTTTAATTTCTTCAGCATAAAAATCCAATGCTGCTAAACTTAATGCGCCTGCTGGTTCTACAACAATGGCGTCTTTATTGTAAAGCTCTAATATAGTCTGGCATATTTTGCCTTCTGGTACGGTAATCATAGCATCCAAGTTCTGCTTACAGATTGGAAATGTTAAATCGCCAACCCGTTTTACCGCAGCACCATCTACAAACTTTTCAATTTTATCTATGGTTGTGTTTTTATTATTTTTTATGGAAACGGACATTGAAGGCGCACCTTCCGGCTCAACCCCAATAATTTTTGTGTTTGGAGATAAGGCTTTAAAAACCGTTGATAATCCCGCAGATAAACCACCACCACCAACTGGGACAAACACATAATCGATAGGCGTATCCGTCTGATTTAAAATTTCAAGTCCTACTGTTGCTTGCCCTTCAATCACTTTTTTATCATTAAATGGATGGATAAAGGTTTTGTTTAAGCGCTCACATTCTTCCATTGAAGCTTCATAGGCATCATCAAAGGTATCGCCCACCAATTTGATTTCGATAAACTCTTCGCCAAACATTTTTACCTGTTCCAACTTTTGATTTGGGGTTGGTGTGGGCATAAAAATAGTGCCTTTGATTTCTAGTAATTTACAAGATAAAGCGACACCTTGCGCATGATTTCCTGCACTAGCACAAACCACACCTTTTTGGGATTCTTCGGAAGTTAGAGAACTTATTTTATTGTATGCCCCCCTGATTTTATAGGAACGCACCTGTTGTAAATCTTCGCGCTTTAAGAGGATAGTTGCATCAAAGGTTTTGGAGTATCTTAGGTTAGCGCTTAAAGGCGTAACTGCGGATACGTTTTTGATGGTTTCGGCAGCTGTATTGATATCGCTAATACTAGGAAAATATATTGAGTTTTTCATTTTTTTATTGTAGTCGGGTTTTTGAAAACATAAGAATTCGGAAGATAAAATATTGATAAAAAAATGGTCATCATATATGAAATAACTAGTGTTTTTTTATTTAAAACCAAACCGCAACTTAATCCCTATCTCCTGTCTGTCCGCAGGCTGGAGGGATTAGAGGTGTGTAAATTAATACAACTAGTCAACAAAGAGGTAGAAGATATAAAAACCCACCCCTAACCCCTCCGTGGAGGGGAACAGCTTATCATAAATATTTAACTTCCTAAAGGTAATGTTTCCAAAACCCGTCAGTTTATTAACTCATGCAAGTTACATAATTAAATATTTTGAGTGCTTATAAAATGAATGTTTCAATACTTCACCAAAAAAAAGCCTCACATATTTAAAACATGTGAGGCTTTGTACAAAAATGTACTATTTAATTTAGTTGAGTTGAATTTTTAAACTATTGGCTTCATAGCCGTCATTGCTGATCTTAAGAATGTCCCTACTTTTTCAACTGGATGCGCTCTTAATTTTGCATTGATTTCAATTAATTTAGCGTTATCAATACCTTTACCGTTATCCTTTGCATAAGCTTTACCAATTACATCTGTATCGATAGTTCTCATAAAATCTGCTAATAAAGGCTTACAAGCATGATCGAATAAATAACATCCGTACTCTGCTGTATCAGAAATAACACTATTCATTTCATATAATTTACGTCTTGCAATCGTATTTGCAATAAGTGGTGTCTCGTGTAAAGATTCGTAATAAGCAGAGGCATCGATAATTCCAGATTCCGTCATTGCTTCAAAAGCCAACTCAACTCCAGCTCTTACCATGGCAACCATTAACACACCGTTATCGTAGTACTCTTGCTCAGAAATCTCAACATTTCCAGCAGGTGTTTTTTCAAAATTAGTTTCTGCAGTTGCAGCTCTCCAATCCAATAAGTTCTTATCGCCCTGTGCCCAGTCTGCCATCATGTTTTTAGAAAAATTACCTTCCATAATATCATCCATATGCTTTTGGAATAACGGACGCATGATATCTTTTAATTCTTCTGATAATTCAAAAGCCTTAATTTTTGCTGGATTAGACAATCTGTCCATCATATGGGTAATACCACCATACTTCAAACCTTCAGTTACAGTTTCCCAACCATATTGAATTAATTTTGAAGCATAGCCCTCATCGATTCCTTTTTCTACCATTTTATCGAAACAAAGGATGGAACCAGTTTGTAACAACCCACATAAAATAGTTTGCTCACCCATTAAATCAGACTTTACCTCAGCTACAAAAGAGGATGCTAAAACACCAGCTTTATCGCCGCCAGTTGCTACAGCATAAGCTTTTGCCTGCGCCCAACCTTTTCCTTCTGGATCGTTTTCTTCATGTACCGCAATTAATGTTGGCACACCAAAACCACGCTTATATTCTTCGCGAACCTCAGACCCTGGAGACTTAGGCGCACACATAATTACCGTTAAATCTTCGCGAACTTGCATCCCTTCTTCAACAATATTGAAACCATGAGAATAAGATAAGGTAGCTCCCTTTTTCATTAAAGGCATTACTGCATTTACCACATTGGTATGTTGTTTATCTGGCGTAAGGTTTAACACCAAATCAGCAGTTGGAATTAACGCTTCGTATGTCCCGACATTAAATCCGTTTTCGGTTGCATTTAAAAATGAAGTACGTTTTTCCTTGATGGCTGCCTCACGTAATGTATAAGAAATATCCAATCCAGAATCTCTCATATTCAAGCCTTGGTTCAACCCTTGGGCCCCGCAACCTACAATTACTATTTTTTTGCCTTTTAATGCATTTACGCCATCAGCAAACTCTGATGCATCCATAAATCTACATTTAGACAATTGGTTTAATTTTCCTGCTAATGTAAGTGTGTTAAAATAATTTTCCATTTTTACTTTATTGATTTAATAGTCAGTTACCATCTTTAGATTTGATGGCTAATTTATTTAATTTTGATTTATTATTGATTTTTGAATTCTTCAAGCATTTGCGAAACTTTCATTTCGTCCTTTGTGACTGCAATACGACCAGAACGCACAAATTGCATAATTCCAAATTTGTTGAATTCTTTTCGTAATTCCTCTATTTCGTGACGTCTTCCAGATTTCTCCAATACAAAAAAATCTTTGTTTACTGTTACAATTCTAGCGTTGCTATCTTTTATGATATTTTGTATTTGAGGCTCTTCGAACAGTAAACTTGATTTGATTTTGAACATACAAGACTCTGTATAAATAGTATCTTCCTCTGTATGATAATAGGCGCGAATAGTTTCAACTTGCTTTTCTATTTGCTTTACAATTTTATTGGCGTGATCTTCGGTAAGGTTAACCACGATAACAAAACGATTTACATCCTCAATCTCAGATTGTGAAGTAGTTAAACTTTCTATATTAATATGTCTCCGTTGAAAAATTGCAGAAATGCGGTTAAGCAACCCTATATTGTTTTCAGTATAAATTGATATCGTGAATGATTTTATGTCTTCTTGATTCATTATATTAAAGATATTAGAGAAAAGATGATAGAAAAAAGACCGTTTTAAGTCTTAAATATTAAATATATTTCTATAACATCATCTATTCTCTCTGTTCTATATTTCTTTACTCTTTTCTCTATTTTATTTTTTAATTCTATTTCAACTTAACCTGATGTCAGAAACTGAAGCCCCAGACGGAATCATTGGAAAAACATTATCTTCCTTCTCCACACAAACCTCCAAGAAATAGGACTCTTTTGATGCCATCATTTCTTTTACGGCATCGGCCAATTCTTCTCGTTTTGTTACTTTTTTCGCTTTTATATAATAGCCTTCCGCAATGGCTACAAAATTTGGATTTGTCATTTCTGTTGACGCATAGCGTTTATCGAAAAACAATTGTTGCCATTGGCGCACCATTCCCAAGAATTCGTTATTCAATACCACAATTTTTACAGCTGCTTTCTGCTGAAAAATGGTACCTAATTCCTGAATGTTCATTTGATACCCGCCATCTCCAATAATTGCCACAACTTCACGATGCGGCTCTGCCATTTTAGCACCAATGGCAGCCGGTAAGGCAAACCCCATAGTACCCAGCCCTCCAGAAGTGATATTACTTTTGGAATGGTTAAATTCAGCATAACGACAGGCAATCATTTGATGTTGCCCTACATCTGAAACAATAGCTGCATCGCCATTACTTTGCATGTTTATTTCTTTAATGACTTCACCCATGGTTAAGCCTTCTTTTTCAGGGTTTAAATCATCTTTAATGACTGCTTCATATTCAATAGCATATAAATCTTTAAATTCTTGATGCCAAGATTCATGAGAATTCTCTTTTAATTCTGAAAGCAATAATGCTAGAGTTTCTTTTGAATCTCCCAAAACAGCAACATCAACTTTAACATTTTTGTTGATTTCGGCAGGATCTATATCAAAATGAATGATTTTGGCCTGTTTTGCGTAGGTTCTCAAATCTCCTGTTACACGGTCATCAAAACGCATCCCAATTGCAATGAGCACATCACATTCGTTGGTTAACTTATTTGGCGCATAATTACCGTGCATCCCAACCATACCTATGTTTAACGGATGTGAGGTAGGAATTGCAGATGCTCCCAAAATGGTCCATGCCGATGGAATTCCCGCTTTTTCAATAACTGCTTTTAATTCTGCCTCGGCCTTACCTAAAATAACACCTTGTCCCCAAACAATCATTGGTTTTTTTGCGTTATTGATTAATTCAGCGGCAGCTTTAACATCGCTTATATCTGTTTTTGGTACTGGATTGTAACTTCTTACGCCTGTACATTTTTCATATTTAAAATCGAATTCCTCAAACTGTGCATCTTTTGTGATATCAATAAGCACAGGCCCTGGTCGTCCACTTTTGGCAATATAAAATGCCTTTGCAATAGCTTCTGGAATTTCAGACGCTTTTGTGACTTGGACATTCCATTTGGTAACAGGCGTAGAAATACCAACAATATCGGTTTCCTGAAACGCATCCGTACCCAATAAATGTGATGGCACTTGACCCGTAATACACACCAATGGTGTTGAATCTATTTGCGCATCTGCAATACCTGTTACCAAATTGGTAGCTCCAGGGCCAGATGTTGCCATAGCGACACCAACCCTACCAGAAATCCTTGCATACCCCTGAGCGGCATGAGCTGCACCTTGTTCGTGACGTGTTAACACATGATGGATTCTATCTTTATATTTGAATAATTCGTCATAAACGGGCATAATTGCACCTCCCGGATATCCGTAAAGTATGTCCACACCTTCAGCTATCAAACATCTGATGATGGCTTCACATCCAGATATGCGTTCTGTTTTTGCCGTTTTGTTTACTTCTTTCTTTATCGTTTGAGTTTCTTTCATCTCTCAGTATTTTTCTTCTTACGCTTTCGAACTTACTCTAAGTTTTATACTTACTTATAAATGACTAACTTTTGGTTATTCAATTATGAGATTCCTGCGTTTGCAGGAATTTTATGCATCAGTCACACAGCCTTTTGAAGCTGGCGCTACCGTTTTTGCGTATTTATATAATATGCCTTTTGTGTGTTTTAAAGGGGGTTGTACCCATTTTGATTTCCGTTCTTCTAATTCTTCATCAGAAAGTAATACGTTAATGGAATTATCCTCAGCACTAATTCTAATTTTATCACCAGTTTTTAATAGCCCGATGGCACCACCAGATTGTGCTTCTGGAGTAATATGCCCAACAACAAATCCGTGTGTTCCTCCAGAAAAACGACCATCTGTAATCAATGCTACAGATTTTCCTAAACCAGCACCCATAATCAATGAGGTTGGTTTTAACATTTCTGGCATGCCAGGACCTCCTTTTGGCCCTACATATCTAATGACGACCACATCTCCTTTTTCTACTTCGCCGTTTGAAATTCCTGTATTTGCAGCTTGCTCACCATCGTAAACCACAGCTTTTCCTTCAAATAACAACCCTTCGTTTCCGGAAATTTTTGCTACTGCACCTTCTTCCGCAAGGTTACCATAAAGAATCTGTAGGTTTCCTGAAGATTTCAAAGCCTTATCTTTTGGATAAATGACATCCTGACTATCATCTTCAAAAGTCAATGGTTCAACATCGGCTAAATTTTCGGCTAATGTTTTTCCTGTTACTGTTAAACAATCGCCATGCAAATAGCCATTGTCTAAAAGGTATTTCATAACAGCTGGTGTTCCTCCAATACCATGAACATCTTCCATGAGGTATTTTCCGCTAGGTTTTAAATCGGCAATTAATGGCGTTCTGTCACTAACTCGTTGAAAATCCTCTAATGTGAAATCGATATCCGCAGCATGCGCAATCGCTAAAAAGTGCAATACTGCATTTGTAGAACCCCCTAAAGCATTCACCAATGCAATAGCATTTTCTAGAGATTTTTTAGAAATAATATCCAAGGGTTTTAGATCTAATTCCAATAGATTTTTTATCGCTCTGGCAGTTCTTTCACTTTCAGATAGTTTATTCGGGTTTTCCGCAGGAATAGAAGAATTATAAGGTAACGCAAACCCCATACATTCTATAGCCGAAGCCATAGTATTCGCGGTGTACATCCCCCCGCAAGCCCCTGCTCCCGGAATCGCTCTTTTTATAATCTCTCTATATTCTTCTTCACCGATTTCGCCAGCGACTTTTTGACCTAGTGCTTCAAAAGCAGAAACAATATTTAATTTTCTTCCATTATATTTACCTGAGGCTATCGTTCCACCATACATCATGATTGACGGACGGTTTAAACGCAACATCGCCATAACAGCTCCCGGCATATTTTTATCGCAACCTACAACAGAAATTAGCGCATCATAACTCTGGGCGTTCATTACGGTTTCGATAGAATCTGCAATAATATCACGAGACGTTAACGAATAATTCATTCCAGAAGTCCCCATTGAAATACCATCACTAACACCAATGGTATTAAACCCTAAACCCACTAAATTAGCAATTTTACATTCAATTTTAACCTCAGCAGCCAAACCATTTAAATGCATATTACACGGATTACCATCGTAACCTGTACTAGCAATCCCTACCTGTGCTTTGTGCATATCTTCATCAGAAAAACCTACTGCATACAACATGGCTTGAGATGCTGGTTGAGATTCATCTTGAGTTAATCTTTTACTATGTTTATTAAGTTCCTTCATTTTTATTGAAAATAATTTAAGGTTTTAGTTGATTTCGTTAGAAATACTTCAATTACTTTAAGAATTTTAACATTAATCTTCAATTCCAGATAACGAAAATAATTCATTACTTATATATGGTTTCCAATCCAGATTCCAATGCGCTAAACTCACACCACAAAATAATATTATAAATCGTTCATTTACAGCAATTTAATGCGATTATTTTATGATGTTCAAATGAAAAAAAAGTCATAAAAAAACCTTCCGATTATTTCAGGAAGGCTATAAATTATTCTAATCTTTAAATAGCACTCCTTATCCTCGTGAAAAAACCACTAAGATACTGACATAAATACTATTTAAAATTTGATGTTTCATTTGAAGAACAAATATTTGAAAATAAAATGATTTGACCAATTAATTGAATGAAAAAAAATCAAGCGAAACTCATTAAAAATATTAAGCCACAAATTTCATGAATTGTCACTAATATTTAAAAAATCTTTAGATTTTTCTAGTCTTTAAATTATTTTTAGGATATCGATTTCACGAATTTTTAAATCAGTAACACTCATTTGTTAGTGGAATTCGTGGCTAAAAAACCAGAATATTAATTTTGGTGAAAAAAGTTAAAAACTATCCCCAATTTCTTTTATTTTTTTACTTTTGCGACTTAATAAAATAACAGAGGAAGGATTTGACTGATTGCAACCTCTTAATGCTGAACGTTAAAGATCCTGAAATAAATTCAGGACTAGCAAGTTCAGCATTAAAAAAAATGCTAAAGGCAGTGCAAACTCCTGAGACGTTTCCCGTCAAATCCTACTTATTAAAATAAAACATATGGCATATTTATTTACTTCGGAAAGTGTTTCTGAAGGACACCCAGATAAGGTAGCTGATCAAATTAGTGACGCATTAATCGATAACTTTTTAGCTTTCGATGTAGATTCTAAAGTTGCATGTGAAACTTTGGTAACTACGGGACAGGTAGTACTTGCGGGCGAGGTGAAATCGCATACCTATCTTGATGTTCAAAAAATCGCTAGAGACACCATCAATAAAATAGGCTATACCAAAGGCGAATATATGTTTGATGGTAATTCTTGTGGTGTATTTTCTGCAATTCACGAACAATCAGAAGATATTAATCAAGGTGTAGATCGCGGCAGTAAAGAAGAGCAAGGTGCAGGAGATCAGGGGATGATGTTTGGTTATGCTACCAACGAAACCGAAAACTTTATGCCATTGGCCTTAGATTTATCGCATCGTATTTTAAAAGAATTGGCAGAATTACGTAGAGAAAACAAAGACATCGCTTATTTAAGACCCGATTCTAAAAGTCAGGTAACCATTGAATATAGCGATGATAATATACCGCAACGTATTGATGCCATTGTGGTTTCTACGCAGCATGATGATTTTGCAGATGATAATACCATGTTGGCAAAAATCAGAAAAGATATTGTTGACATTTTAATACCTCGTGTGGTTTCTAAATTACCTGAGAATCTTCAAAAATTATTTAATAGTGCTATTAAATACCATATTAACCCAACAGGAAAATTCGTAATTGGTGGTCCTCACGGAGATACAGGATTAACAGGTCGTAAAATAATAGTTGACACTTACGGTGGAAAAGGCGCCCATGGTGGTGGTGCTTTTTCTGGAAAAGACCCAAGCAAGGTTGATAGAAGTGCTGCTTATGCCACACGCCATATTGCTAAAAATTTAGTGGCGGCAGGTGTTGCGGACGAAATTTTAGTACAAGTAAGTTATGCCATTGGCGTTGTTGAACCAATGGGGATTTTTGTGGATACGTATGGCACATGTCCGTTTAATATGACCGATGGCGAAATTGCCGAAAAAGTATCTCAAATTTTTGATATGCGCCCGTTTGCTATTGAAGAGCGTTTAAAATTACGTTCTCCAATGTATAGTGAAACTGCTGCTTATGGACATATGGGAAGGCAAAATGAAACCGTGAATAAAACGTTTACACAACCCAATGGCGAGAGTGTAACGCTTGATGTGGAGTTGTTTACTTGGGAGAAGTTGGATTATGTGGATGCGGTAAAGGAGGCTTTTGAGTTATAGGATAAAACCTTATATGTGTATTAAAAAAAGACCACTTATAAAGTGGTCTTTTTCTTTATATTGTCTTATATTCGTAAAAAACATCTACTCCTTTCGATTAGAGCCCGATAAAAACATTAAAACCACTTTCCCTCATAGAACCCCTATGGATTATTTGAATTACCGAAATTAATTTATAAGATGAAAAAACAACTCTTATTACTTTTAATCACAATCTTGAGCATCAATTGCTATGCACAAATCAGCTTTGAAAAAGGCTATTATATCGATAATTCCAATCAAAAAGTTGATTGCTTAATCAAAAACATTGATTGGAAAAATAATCCGACTGAATTTGAATATAAATTAACAGAGCACTCGAGTAAAAAAACGGCAACTATAAAAACCATCAAAGAGTTTGGGATTTACAACATATCAAAATATAGCAGACAAACAATTGATATTGACAGATCGAGTAATATTATGAGCGAAATAAGCAATGATAAAAACGCCATACTCAAAAAAGAACAACTTTTTTTAAAAGTATTAATAGAAGGAAAAGCCAATCTATACTCATTTGAAGATGGTAGTTTGAACAGATATTTTTATAGTAAGGATGACTCAAAAATCCAACAATTAATATTTAAAAGATATCTAAGTATTGACAATAAAATTGGTGAAAACAATAGATATCAGCAACAGTTATGGACTGATTTAAAATGTTCAACTTTTAAAATAAGTAAAATTAAAAATGTAGATTATAAAAAAAATGAGTTAATCAAATTTTTTGTAGAATATAACGAATGTAATAGTCAAGAATTTACAAATTTTGAAGAAAAACAAAAAAAGGATTTATTTAATTTAAGTATTCGTCCTGGAATCAATAATTCATCTCTTTCAATTCAAAATGCCATTACAAGCTACAATAATACTGATTTTGATAATGAACTTGGATTTAGACTAGGAATTGAGGGAGAACTTATAATGCCCTTTAATAAAAACAAATGGGCAGTCATAATTGAACCAACATATCAATATTTCAAATCAGAAAAAAAATTAACAGGACGGAGTAATAAGGTTGACTATAAATCGATTGAACTACCAATTGGAATAAGACATTACTTCTTTTTAGGTGATAATGCTAAAATTTTCATTAATGGCTCATTTATTTTCGATCTCAGTGGTAATTCTAATTTTGATTTTGGTTCTGGAGCCAATTTAGAAATTAAATCAAAAAACAACTTAGCGTTTGGTTTAGGCTATAAACATAATGACAAATATAGTTTAGAATTGAGATATCAAACAGATAGAGATCTTTTATCAAACTATTTATATTGGAGCAGTAACTATAATACATTGTCACTAATATTTGGGTATTCATTGTTTTAAAGCCCATAAACCTATTTTAGGATGCGACAAGTAGCGTTTCGAATAGGTGTTTTTGCTCTTTTTAATATAACACCCCCTAAATCTCGTACCGCAACCTAAACGTTACAAACCTTGGTTGAATAAAATACTCTGCCTTGGGTTGTAGGATTGAAATGATATAGATTTTTGAAAGAGGCCACTTATTAGTGGTCTTTTTAAATTGTAAAAGTTGCTTTTATTTTTTTGAAGCTTCTATAGAACGTGAAAATGTTTTTTCACAATTTAATTCGCAGCTCACCTGTTGCAGTTCGATACATATCCCCAGTTGTTAAACCCCCTGTTACAGCAGCAGCGTCATCAGCATATACAGGCAGACCTGTAAAGTTTATATCTGTAGCTTTAATGGTACCATTAACTTCTAGTTTTTCTGAAGGATTATTAAGTCCAATACCGACCATATCTGCGCTAGCATCTACAAAAATCAAATCATTATCGCTTTGTCCTTCTATTCTGGTATCGTTATCGTTTCCGCTTTCGTTAACCACAACGGCGCCATCATCAAAAACAGCTGCATAGGTAGTTCCTGATCCTGTTGCAGTAAACCAACCGGCATAACCTGTTCCTGAAACAAGATTTAAATCATTATAGATACCATAGCTTGTTTGTCCTGAATCTGTGGTAGCTATATCGGTTTTAACACCATAACTATCACCAGTAGCACTATTAATGTTATTATCTACCCCAATATGCACACCATTGCCTGTACTTGTAAGGGTATTTGCTACTCCTGTATGAGTAGCATTACCAGAATTTGATATCAAATTCAATGTTCCTGTATTAATACTGTCTTCAGTACCAATTAAACTGTTATATGTTCCTGTATGGGTTTATTTTATAAAACCAACTTAACCTATTTAAATTATGCACTATCGGTTTACTTTATTATTAGTATTGTCTTGTAATTTTTCGTTCTCGCAATTAAATATAGGTAAGAGTTTTAGGCAAATAACGCCCTCCTAATCGGTATGTCTTTATAAGAATAAATTTTATGCCTAATTTTAAAACTAGTGGTGTTCTGAGCGAAAAGTTCATGCAATTTATATGGTCTGTAGCTTTTCATAATGTATAACTTCAAGTTTATTTTGGCTCTAAGTTGAACCTATTTCAGTATTAAAATTTATATATGATGAAAAACCAACCCCTTCTCCTAAATCTCATACCGCAACCGAAACATCACAAACCTGAACTGTATAAAATATTCCGAAGAAAACACAGAAAGGTTATTATTCCCTACGTTTCTTTTGGTCTTCGGGCATGTCCCGACGCCCAAAATTACTCATGTCCAGCGTGGTTTTAGAAATGTAATAAGCTTTCCCTTGAAAATCTTGTTGCGAAAACGCCAACACCGAAAAGCACATAAAAAAACAAATACCTAGGCATTTTATAAAATTGAAAATCATTGTATTTATGCTATGGATTAGAGGTTAAAAATACTCTTTTGAAACAATACTAAGACGTTTAATAGCCCCTTTCGTTTAATCGGCAAAAGTTAAAACTTCCTTAAAAAGTACAAATTGATTACACTTTCCCTTTCATTTGGATTTTATTAAGATAAAGAATGGTTCAATTTTTGTATTTTTCAACTTGAAATGAAATACGCACTTTTTCTATTTTTAGGTTTTACGATTTCGATGTATGCGCAAAATCCTATTGAAATTACCCTTGTTAAACAAACCAAATTGAAAGCCGACACCATTGTTGGTATTGATAATTTCGGCACCATTTTTTACACCAAATTAAATACCATTTACAAGAAAAACAAAAGTGAAACCATTAGCTATAATAATTTACAATTAGGCGAATTGACTTCTGCAAACAGTTTTAATCCTTTAAAAATCAATCTATTTTACCAAGAACTAAACACGGCAATTATTTTGGACAATCGTTTAGCCGAAATATTTAAAATAGATTTTAGCAGCATCAACAATTATAAAAATGTATCCCATACATCAACAGGATTTGATAATACCATTTGGATTTTCAACCAGGACACACAACGCCTAGAAGTGTTTGATTACAAAACAAAAACTACAAAAGCACAAACCCTAAAACCTATTGATAGCCCAATTCTGGACTTAAAAAGCAATTATAATTACAGCTACCTTTTAACTAAAGAAGAACTGATTATCTATAATTATTTTGGAAGTGTAGTGAAGAAAATAAAAAACGATGGCTATACAAAATTGGTTGAAAACAATGAGTCTTTATTTCTATTAAAAGACAACAATTTGTTTTACTTAGGAAAAGATTCTAAGGATATAATTCCAATAAAAACTGATAATATTTTAATACAACAGTTTTTTGTAATCAACGAAACCTTGTATATTTACAACGATGAAACGCTTCAAGAATTCCAAATAAAAATCAAATAAACTATGCATATTGCTGTTGCCGGAAACATTGGCGCTGGAAAAACAACGCTAACCAAATTACTTGCGAAACACTATAAGTGGGAAGCGCAATTAGAGGACGTTGTTGACAATCCATATTTAGATGATTTTTACAATCAAATGGAACGTTGGAGTTTTAATCTTCAAGTGTATTTTTTAAACAGTCGTTTCCGTCATGTTTTACAGATTCGAGAAAGTGGCAAAGACATCATTCAAGATAGAACCATTTACGAGGATGCTCATATTTTTGCGCCCAACTTACATGCTATGGGCTTAATGACCAATAGAGATTACGAGAACTATCGCTCATTGTTCGACTTGATGGAATCTTTGGTACAGGGCCCTGATGTTTTAATTTATCTACGTAGCTCTATTCCTAATTTGGTGTCACAAATTCATAACCGTGGAAGAGATTACGAAAACTCTATAAGTATCGATTATTTAAGCAGATTGAACGAACGTTACGAAGCATGGATTCATGGGTATAACAAGGGCAAATTGTTGATAATTGATGTTGACAAGTTGAATTTTGTGGACAATCCTGAAGATTTAGGTTATGTTATCAACACCATCGATGCTGAGATTAACGGGCTGTTTTAGGTCTAATGATGCTTTACCTCAAAATATCCTTTAGAGTTTATATAGTTTCCATTTAAGGTATAACCTTCTAGCACCATTTCGTAAACACCTTCTACATCCGAAGTGTAAAACTCTAATGACCCCATATTAGATTTTAATGCTATATCTGGTTTCCAAAGCAACTGGTGTCGATAATCTGGAATGCGTTTAAGAATGGCGGCTTCTTTATCATAATTTGGATGGTAATATTTCTTATTTTCCTGAGGAATATCAAGTTCAAAATCATTCAAACCATCGCCATTAGTAGGCACATAAAAATCTCCATTTTTTGTTCTAAAATCAATAATCCCGTTAAATATACTTGGCCCATAAAAATGAATGCCTTGAGCGTAACTTATATCTTCAATTTTATATGGACTAAAATCTATGATGCGTTGGTTGTCTTTTATCATTAAACCATCAACAAGCACCAAAGGTTCAAAACCGCTAAAAGGGTTGGTATCAAAATCCTCGTGATAATACACTTTAAATGAATAGCCCTCCTTACCTTCCCTTATTCCAGCACCTTCAATCACCTCAACAAACGTTTCTCTTATTGTTGGAAATCTTTTATAATCATCTAACTTATAGGTAATGGTTGGTTTTCCATAAAAAGATTTGGCAGGATTTCTATAAATTGTGCTATCTAGTTTTGATGAGTTGTATGCGTTTTCAATCTGATTAGCAATACTTTTACGAACCAACCAATCCTTTATATTCTCGTTTAAATGTATCTTCTTAAATTTTAAAGCCTCAAAATAGTTGAACAACTTATCATCTAATATAATTTTAAAGTTTTCATTATTGGCATCGAGAAGTTGCAGCACGGCATTAGAATTCGTATAACTTTCATAAACATTGAAGTAGAACCTTCCAAATTCATCAGTCATAACATTTTTGTACACATAGTTTTTACCTAGAATGGATAAGGCTATAATTTTGTTTGCTGCAACCATATCGTTTCCTTTTGAAACTACATGTCCAGATAAAATTTCTCCTCTAAGTTCTGGCAAATAAAATGAGCTATTAGTATTAACACCATTTTTTAATGCGTCATTCTGTTTTGTTTCTACCTCTGCATCATCTAATTTTCTAACGGATAAGGAATAATTGCCATAACCTGAAACTCCTAATAAATTATTTATTTTCAACGCAACTTTATTTCTTGGTCTATAAACCTCTGAATCTGTTTTCAACGATAAACTTTGAGATGCATTAGTAACCAAATTTTTATTTCCTGTTTTCTTAATTTGAACGATTCCCAAATTATTTTCCTCAGAAATACCGCTCTGTAAATTCGAGCTTTCAACGTAAGGATTTAAGATATATACATCTTTTTGAACGAATCGGTTTTTTGGGTTATTCTTCATCCATTGTGTATATCCTACTAGCTTATAATGACCTGTTTTTACGTTTGCAGGTATAAAAAAATGTCCGTTTGACAATCCGTTTGACAATTTGAGCTTATGCCTAAACAAGCTGTTTTTCTCACTACCTATAAGTTCAACATAGGCCATTTTACTTATGCCACTTTGAGTATTTGCACCCTCAAGCAAACAAAAAAGCTTATAAAAGATGGTTTCTCCTGTAAGCAATATATCAGTATTTAAATGAAGGGCAATTTTCTCCTTAGGAATTGTGCTTTTCATTTTATTTTGAACATTTTCTTGTATCTGGGCTATTGCCATATTACAAAACAGACAGCAAAAAACGACATATATGTATGTTGAATATTTCATTAATCTTCCCAAAATTCTGGTTTAATACTAGAGGCGAAAGAACTACAATTTCCGCATTCTGGCCTGACGATTGAATATTCATCCTCTTCTTCACTACCAAAAAACTTGTAGCCTCTATTTACCAAAAATTGATATAATCTCAACCTTTCGTTAGTTGGTGGTCCAGTAATTTCAGTATTATATTTTATGATTTCACAAGTAAAAAAATACGGTGGCACATCTAGTCCAAAATCTTCATAATTAAAAAATATGCGTTTAGAACTTACCGAAGAAACATCAAAAAAGCCCAAAACTTTTTCTTCTTCATTTTGGCTTGAGCTAATATTACCACGTATAAAACCGGGTTGATTATCTATCAATAAACTTTCATCTGAACTTAAATCCCTCAATACTTTATAAAAGTTATTGGCATCGGCCGATTGCACATATTGTTTTACCAAAATACTGTAACGATCTCTCAGGCGGTCATCATTAGCGGGGATAAAACGAACAGGAAATCTAGACACCTTCTGTTCAGTCAGTCCATTTGTATTGGTTAATATAATTTCATTTGAATTGTTATAAGAATAACATACCCGCTCGCTTTCAGGCCTACTTTCTTCCCTTAAATCGTAACTTATGGAATCTGTTTCAGCATTTTGTACATTTACAGGAATTAGATCCAAAGGATAGTAAAATATAGGTATAACTTGGTAGGCTTCCTCGTATTCGTACCTAAAATAATTTGCACCGCCTAAATTATCATTGGAATCAACAAAAACTTGCACCCCAACTTTTTCTTCTGAAGTGATCAATTCTGCATAAAAATCCTCTATCTCGGCTTGAGGGGCTAATACTTCTTCATTTGATTCGTACTCTTTTCCATCGGTAGTGATTATTAGCTTATAGGCTACACCCTGTTCTGCTTTAAACTCGTTAGCTGAAGTATATATTCCAGAACCAGAACTGACAAAATTGTAGATGTTATTATTACTAGCTTCAATTCTTACATTGGCATTGGTTACAAACTCAGGACTATTTCCTGCTTCCAAATCGAAGGTGCGGGAGATTTTGATCTGTTGTGTTTTAAGCTCGTCTGTTATAGTAGCCTCAACAACCAAAACATCTTCAAACGACTCTGTAACTAATGGAAACTCTTCGGTACAGCCAAGGCTTACCAATAAAATCAACAGAGAAACACTTTTATATAACGTTTTAAAATTCATTTTAAAATTTAAAATTATATGTTATTGTTGGCACAGGAATAGCAAATATTGATGACTTATAGCCTTTAATTTGTCCTTGTTCGTTTACAAAAAATACAGAAAAAGGATTATTTCTACCCAAAACATTGTAAACAGAAATATTCCAAAAGCTATGGGCAAGTTTTACATTTTTATGATTGCCTTCTATATTAATCCCTAAATCCAGCCTGTAATAATCAGGGATTCTAAACTTATTCCTGTCACTATATAAGACTTGTTCTGCGCCATTATAAATAAACTTACCGACAGGATATGTGATGGGCCTGCCCGTTTGATAGTTAAAATTCATAGAGAAGCTATAACGTTTTGTCAATCTAAAATTTGATATTAAATTAACATCATGAGGTCTATCTTGGTTGGCTGCAAAATAATTACCGTTGTTTACTCTCTCAGTTAAAAATTGGCTATCGAGCTTTACCAAAGTTCTGGAATACGAATAGGCCAACCAACCATTAAACCTACCTTGTTTCTTTTTTAATAAAAACTCTACACCATAAGCCTTTCCATCTCCTTGCAGGAGTTCGGTTTCTATATTTTGATTGAGCAATAATTCCGCACCTACTTTAAAATCCAATAGGTTTTTCATTTTTTTGTAATAGCCTTCAATACTCATTTCATATACCCCATCGTCAAAATTTTTAAAAACACCCAATGATATTTGTTGCGCTCGTTGTGGCTCTATGTTTAAATCTGATAATTTCCAGGAATCTATTGGAGAAGCTGTAGTGTTTGAAGATAACAAATGGGAATATTGAATCGTTTTGTTATAACCCGCTTTTATAGAAGTGGTGGGCGACAAAAAATATCTTGCAGAAAGCCTGAGTTCTGGGCCGCCATATGTTTTTATAAATTTATTATTGCCGTATTGTTTTGTTTCAATAACCGACTCGGAATTTACAGGCGCATTGGGCGCATAAACATTTTGAGTCCCTGGCCCTAAAGCCATGTAAACAGAATATCTAAAACCTAAATCTATAAGGAGTTTCTTGTTGACTTCATATAAATCTGAAATAAATAGTGCCGATTCCAACCCTTTTTCCCGATCAACACTTTTGCTTTCTATTACAGATTCTGCACCTAAAGGATTTATATCTCCGGGATTAATGGCATACAATTTACTACTTAATCCATAAGTGAATTTGTGTTTTTTGCTATGTAAGTACCTAGCTTTTAATTTTAGTTGCGTTTCGTTGATGCTATACCCAAAATCGAAATTTCTATTAAAAATACCATCATAAACTATATTGAATTTATATTGACTTGTTGCCAGTTGTACTGTGGTTTTATTTTTCTCGTCTATGGTATGATTCCACTTTACAGAAGCTAACCTGTTGCTATATCTAAAGATAGAATCTGAAGTAATACTGAACTCATCCTTACTAAAATATGCAGTTGCCTGTATTGAATTATTGATGTCAATTTTATGATTATACTTCACTATTGCATCGTAAAACGAAGCTTTAGAGTTTTTTATGGATTCTTCCGAAATAGACTTTAAAACCCAATCTGAATACGTCGCTCTTCCACCAATCAACACTCCTGATTTATCTTTTACCAATGGCACCTCAACCATTAAATTTCCAGTTACAGGGCCAATATTGCCCTCTCCCGAAAACTCTTTTACGTTTACTTCCTTGGTAGAAATATCTATAACTGATGATAATCTACCTCCAAATTCTGAAGGGATACTTCCTTTGTAAATATTAACACTTCCTGTTGCAAATGGATTTATTGCCGAAAATATGCCAAAGAAATGTGAAGGATTATAAATTACGGCATCATCAAAAAGAATTAAATTTTGATCTACTTTTCCACCCCTAACATTATAGCCCAAGGCACCTTCTCCAGCAGTTTTTACCCCAGGCATTGTTGTAGCAACCTTTAAAATATCTCTTTCACCTAAAACTAGCGGTATGTTTTTAACACCTTCAACATCTATCTTGGTAACACCTACCTCAACACTTTTAATGTTTTCATCTTTGTTAGATTGAATCACAACTTCTTCGAGTTCTTCAACGTCTTCTTCCAATTCAAGGTTTAACACCCCTTCGCCATAAACTACTATTTGCTTTTCATGCTTCCCGTATGCTATTGAGGCAATTTCTAAAATATGAAATCCTTTTGGGACATTAAGCGTGTAATATCCTAAACTATTCGTTAAGGTATTTATACTGGTGCCTTGAATATAGACATCTAAATTATCTATTGGTTTTCTTGTTTTACCGTCTATAATACGACCCGATAATGTAAATAATTTTTGAGATGAGTTTTTATTTTCTTTCCCAACGTAAAAAATCTTTTCATTTTTTACCTTAACGGCACTCACATATTCTTTTTGCAATACTGGGGCTTTTGCTTCAAGTTGTTCTTGTTCCTCTTCTCTATCAACATCAGAATTAAAATAGTTTGGCGGCAATGTATTCCGTACCGCATTGTTTTTGGTTAGAATAATCTTGTTATGTAGTATAAAGTAGTTAATTGGAGTTTCAACTAAAATTTCATCCAGAATATATGTAATATCAGCATCTTGAAATGATTTTGAAATCAATGACTTATTAAACCAATTGTCATCAAAATAAAATTGATAATCAGAGACTTGCTCTAATTGCAACAAGGCATCTATTACGGTCACTTCTTCAAAAGAAATGGAAATTTTCTTACCCGTCTGAGCTATCAGAAATTGTGAAAATAAAATGAACACACATATGGTTTTAAATACCTTCATTCCTAACGGTTCAGTTTTTTGCTTTTTCTAAATTTATTCCATCCAAATACATAAACAGATTGGTAAAAAACTGTGCTTTGCTGGTTCTTCGTAAAACGGGATTCTTTCTATAAAAAAGTCTAATCTCTTTTTGATAAGAAGGAAAGGCTTTTAAAATGTCTTTTTTCGATGTTATTCTATAGAACTTCTTATCGTGTTGCACAAAATAAAACTGATGTTCATTAAACACATAGCGTTCTTTTTTTTCACTAAGGTCTTGTCGCTTATCTTTTCGATACTTTACATAAAAAGAAAAAGCCTTCCCATTAAATGCTTCCTTAAAGAAACCATTTCTATAATTAGAATTTAAAACTGAATTATTCTCTAACCTTACGAACTTAGCTCCAAGTATTTCAAATTCATTGACCAATGTAGAATTAAGGCTTAAATAATTCACTTTTTTATTGACAAACTCCAAGACCACCAAATCACGCAATAAATCATATTTCATTTCTAAATTGAAATAAGGTTGTCCGTCATAATTGATATAACCCTTAACAAAGTTGTAGCTCCCATAAAATTTATTGTTTGTTTTTGCTTTTGTTACCAGTTCAGGATATTCATCTATGTACTCCGAACCATTAAATATATCACGGTTTTCATAAGGAATAAAAGCATCAAAAAGATTGTAATAGGTTTCAACCTGAGACTTGCTTTGAGAAAAGCTTAAATGTGTTGAAATGAGTAAAAGAAGTGGCAAAAATAAATTATACTTCATTTTGTAAATCAAATTGACACTAAAATTAATTGAATTACTTAAATAAAAGTAGAAGAAAACTTTATTTAACATTAAATATTTTGAATGCACAGTAACCAAAACCATATATGGTTAGAAGAAATATTAGTTAAATTGGATAAAGTTATCAATAAGATTACATCATTATCCGAACAACTTTTTACTCAACTACAAATCGACTGGTATGCTTATCTGTTTTTAAAACATATACACCACTTGAAAAATTGCTTATATCTATTTTAGATATTTTTGATTGTATGTTTTGAGCATGAAGTAATTTACCTTGTATGTCATATATTTTAATAAGTCCTATTGTATTGTTTTCCGATGTAATGGAAATGTACCCATCAGTTGAAGGAACTGGGTAAACTGCAATTCTGCTATTTTTAAGTGAATGATCTTCAATACTTAATGGTGCACAAGTATTGTTTCCATAAATTTCTACTTCTTCGTAACTGTTCCATCCACTACCTTCAGAATTTCCATAACCTAAAATTCTTAAATATTGTACAGTTGGATTTGTAGCCAAAGGAAATTCTTCAAAACCAATAGTAGTCCCAGAACTTGTCAAAATAGAAGTAGCATCTGTAAAATTAGTCCCATCGTTAGAAGTCGCAATTTTAAAAGAAGAGGTTCTTATATTTCCTTTATGGAAATAAATTTTCACGCTAGAAATCGTTTTTTGGCATTGTATATCATAGGTTAGATAAGCAGAACCATCTTCAGAATTTGCAGACCATCTCGTAGAAGTATTTTCATCCAATGTGTTTTCAGGAATATTTGGGTTTTGAGTACCTACGCCTGTTACGTTAATTCCAGTAATTAAGGTGGTGTCAGATTGATTTACTGTTAGGGAAGCACTTAAACCACCTCCAATTTCTGAAACAGTAACAGTAGCAGCTCTGACTGAACCTGTGGTGTTTTCTAAAACATTTACTGTAATTGTACCTGCATTACTTCCGCTTGCAGCACTTAATGATATCCAATCTGCATTATCAGAAACTGTCCAAATAAGGTTAGAACCGATATCAAAACTTGAACTATTTGCTGCATTATTGAAATTAAGAGTGTTTGTAGATAATGAGATATATGGCGTAGGCGATGAAAGAAAACCAACCTTAACACTTACATCTTCAGCCTTATAAGGCAAATTTGTTCCGGTACCGCCATATTCTTCTGCTCCAGCATCAAACGAAGTTGGTCTTGTACTATTCAAAATATCAGAAGTTAAAAAAGGATAGTTGCCAATTCCTGCATCAATAGCAGGACTTCCAAGTGGTAGTCTATAAAAATCGGTTCCACTTGTTAATAAACCAGAAACAACTGTTTGGTTAGAGTTTACCCCATTGGTTAAATCCCAAGTTCCGTTTTGGGTTATATTACCTTCGTATTTAGACGTTCCTGTTGGAGCTGTAATTTCTTGTAATGCAGAATCACTAGAATTTAGCATAATATTATTAGCAATAGTAACATTTTCAGGAGCCAAAGTTAAGCTGTTATTAATAACTGTTCCAACTCGTATCCCTAAATCGCAATTGACTAAGGTATTATTTACTATTTGTACATTTTTAACTTGATAATATTCATTAAGTTCTGAGTCTGGTTTTCCGTTGGAGACATTAATTCCCCCGGTGGCATTAGAACCCGACCCATTTGGCTTTTTATAATTAAGCCCTTCAAAATAATTGTTAAATACTTTATGGTCTTCTCCAATAATTCTTACACCCCCAGAAAACGGATTGTTATTTCCGAAAAAATAATTACCAAATACTTCTGTATTATTACCATGTCTTAACGTTAACGTACCTTGATAATCTCTAAAAGTGTTATTATAATATTTATTACTACCGCTTTTGTTTGAAATAATTTCTACTTCACCAGACCAGTTATTGAAAAGATTATCATAAACTTCAGTAAAAGAATCTGATAGCGATGTACTGCTATTTCCTATCCTAATAGCATCTTGATCATTTAAACCATTTACTTCATTATCAACAGGAACTCTATCTGCAAAATAATTGTGATGGATTTTTGTGTAATCTGGATTGCTATCATTTCTATTATCGTTAATAATACTTCCAACCCCATTTTTACCAATAAATGAACTATGGCTTATTTCGTTGTATTGTCCATAGACAATAGTCCATTTAAAAACAGCTTCATCTTGAGAAGCTGTACCATTAAAACTGTCTATTTTTATATTAGTTACAATACAATTACTACATTCATTATTGCTAGCATCTCTAAACTCTATAATAGGGTCAATTCTATTACTACTGGCAACTAAATTTGATGGATTCTGAAAAACAAAACCTTCAAGGATGATATATTGTCCGCCTAAACTAATATGAGGGTTGCCTTCAAGAAAAACTTGCCCAACATTTTGAGCTTTTATGGTAATTGGATTTGCGAGAGTACCCGTTTTGTTTATACTAATAGAAATATCATTCCAAACACCATTTGTTAAAATAATTGTTGAACCAGCTGTAGCATTGGAAATAGCGTTTTGAAGCTCGGCATTATTACTAACAACCTGAGAATGAGCATTAAAAACTAATAATATTAATACATAAATATAATTCCTCATAATATTTGCTTTATTGGATAACCAAACTGGTTAACCAATTGCAAATGTAGCGATTTTAATTTAATAAAGCCTAAAAAATAATTAAACAGGGGATAAAAACTTGAAGTATAAGCACTTGTTTTTCAATTATCTAATAAACCCGTGCCTTTTTGCATGTTCAATAGCTTCCTTACTACTTTCGACTAATAGTACGGGCGTTTTTTTATAATTTTCGAAAAGTCCTTTTACCCTAAACATTTTCTTTTTGTGTTTTACACTTCTTAAATAAATGGCTAAAATCCTATCGGGATATTGTGTCGCTATTTCCATGTAAATATCTGGATCATGTTCTCCACTATCGCCAATTAGAATAAATTTCAAATCGGGATAGGTTTTTAACAGATTAAGAATTTCTCGTTGTTTTGCAGGCTTTTCTTTTTCAATCTTTTTCTTAAACGGCCTTGGGAAATTCCTTAAGATTATGGGACCTTTCGGAAAATTATTTTTCTTCAAAAAGAACTCCAGATAGCGGTATAAATTCCACGGACTATGGCTGACGTAAAAAATAGGATTAGCCCCATCTTCTTTTTTACCTCGGTGCAGTAAGTGATAAAACTCTGGCGCACCTTCTAAAGGCAAGCGTTTATCCGCAGAAGTTAACAGCGTATTAATAAGAACACGCCATTTTAAAGTTGAAGTTAAACCTGTATGCAAAATGGTATCATCTATATCGCTAATCACACCAAACGATGCCTTTTTAGAGGGAATAAGCATCTCTCCGGGGAATTTGTTATCAGATTTAATGATTCGCTTTAGATGTTCTTGTCGGTAGGAGAATTCTAAGTGCACCCAACCTTCTTCATTTACGTAATTACTGATATCCTCAACCTTTTTATCAAGTTTAAAATACCCCTCATTATCCGTTTTAACATAGAAAAACTTGTCATCACCCATCTTTATCATGAGTTCTGCGTTCTTTATTTCATCGGTTTCAAAACGTTTCCAGGCATTGAATAGAAGTTTGAAAACACCTTTGACCTCCAAATTAATACTTTCATCTTCCAAAGCCCTCCCTCTTAAATATATATGTCGAGAGGTACCATAGGTTTGAAATGCAATAATTTGAAGCGGGTCTTTTTTAAACATACCGTTAAATTTACAAACTTAAAGATAACAGAAAAGCCACGTAAAACGTGGCTTTAATGCAATCAAAATTAGCTTAGTTAGTTTAGTTTGATAGTTATTTAGTTAATTAAGATGCATTAGCTTCTTTTTTTACTGCTTCCACTTTAGCTTCAACCTCTGCTTCAGTTCCAGTAATAGTCTCATAAGTTGTAGATGCTTCACCATTCTCGGTAGTTACTGTTGTTACAACTGCTTTTACGATACCCTCTTCATTAGTTTCAGTTAATTTTACCTGAACTTCTTTTTGAACATCAACTTGCTCAATAGTATCGCTTCCTTCAACATAAGCTGTAACTGTATCAGAAGTCATTGCAATACTTGGTGCAATTACCAATGCTACAACCGACATTAATTTTAATAAGATATTCAAAGAAGGTCCTGAAGTATCTTTAAAAGGATCGCCAACGGTATCTCCAACAACTGCTGCTTTATGGGCATCAGTCCCTTTTCTTCCTTCCTCTTCTATAGTTTTTTTGGCATTATCCCATGCACCACCAGCATTAGACTGGAAGATTGCCATAAGCACACCACAAGTAGTTACACCTGCAAGAAGTCCTCCTAACATTTCAGCACCACCTAAAAACCCAACAGCAACAGGAACGGCAATAGCCAATAAACCTGGCAATACCATTTCCTTAATAGATGCTTTTGTTGAAATATCAATACATTTTCCATAATCTGCAACACCATCGGCATCATCAAATATTTTTCTTTGCGCTGGAGTTGCTTTAGTCATATCAGAATCAACTGCCCTCATAACTTCTAAAGCTGCCTTTAACTTTGGAATATCTCTAAATTGACGACGCACTTCTTCAATCATTGCCATAGCTGCTCTACCAACCGCATTCATTGATAATGCTGAGAATACAAATGGCAACATCCCACCAACTAACAATCCGGCCATAATTTTAGGCTGTGACACATCAATTGCAGTTACGCCTGCTGTTTTCATAAAAGCAGCAAATAATGCCAACGCTGTTAAAGCCGCAGAAGCAATAGCGAAACCTTTTCCAACAGCCGCAGTTGTATTACCAACGGCATCTAATTTATCAGTACGTTCTCTAACTTCACTTGGTAATTCTGCCATTTCAGCAATACCTCCTGCATTATCACAAATTGGGCCGTAAGCATCAACAGCCAATTGAATACCTGTATTTGCTAACATCCCTACCGCTGCAATAGCAATACCATATAAACCTGCATAATGATGTGAAATCATAATAGCCGCAGCAATTAAAAGAATTGGAATTGCAGTGGACATCATACCAACACCTAATCCAGCAATAATATTGGTTGCAGAACCGGTTTCCGATTGTTTCACAATAGACATTACAGGTTTTTTACCTGTAGCTGTATAATACTCGGTTATTTTACCAACACCTAAACCAGCAACCAAACCAGCAATTGTAGCCCAAAATACACCCATTGCTCCATAAGGCAAACCTTCAACAGATTCTGGGATTAAAGCATTAATAATAAAATAAGACGCTACAACCATTAAACCAGCAGAACCAAATTCTCCAATATTTAATGCTGTTTGTGGATTCCCACCATCTTTTACTTTTACGAAGAATGTCCCTAAAATAGACATGATGATACCTACAGCACCAAGCACTAAAGGTAAGTACACAGCTCCTAAACCAGAAAAATCTGGTGTTAGAATAAATGCACCTAATACCATGGTTCCTATAATAGAACCTACATAAGATTCGAATAAATCGGCGCCCATACCAGCAACATCCCCAACATTATCTCCAACGTTATCTGCAATAGTTGCAGGGTTTAACGGGTGATCTTCTGGAATACCAGCTTCAACTTTACCAACTAAATCTGCTCCAACATCGGCAGCCTTGGTATAAATACCACCACCAACACGTGCAAATAATGCAATAGATGAAGCACCTAAAGAAAAACCGGAAAGTACATTGAGTACCATTCCTAGATTTCCACCTCCAGGCCACACGCCTTGATATATCATGAATAAGCCACTCAATCCTAAGATACCTAAACCTACAACACCTAAGCCCATAACTGCACCACCTGCAAACGCCACTTCTAAGGCGCGTCCTAATGATGTTCTTGCAGCTTCTGTAGTTCTAACATTGGCTTTGGTTGCTACTTTCATCCCGATAAATCCCGCTAAGGCAGAACAAATTGCTCCAATAATAAATGATACGGCAACCATTCCGCTTGAGCCTACTTCGGATACCCCTTTAAAGTACAATAAGACAGCTACGGCAGCCACAAAAATGGCTAAAACTTTATATTCAGCTTTTAAGAATGCCATGGCACCATCTGCAATATTCTTAGCGATACGAGACATTTTTTCATTACCAACCTCTTGTTTTGAAACCCATCCGCTCTTAAGAAAAACGAAAATCAGAGCTACAACACCAAAAAGCGGTAAAAATTTTACTATTAATTCCATTAGTTAGTCAGTTTTAAATTAATTATTTTTTAACTGGGCGAAAATATGAAAATATAAGTGATAAAAAAAGCCACCTTAGATTAAAGATGGCTCAGTTTTTTAGCAATAATTTATTAATCTATCAATTAGATCGTAAATGTTCGTTTTTTCTTGTGCTCGCTATTATCGTAACGCGCTACACATTCGTGGTAAATCTTAACCGCTGCTTCAGCATTTCCCCACCCACCTGTATCTACTTTTTTCTTCTCTAAATCCTTATATACCTGAAAGAAATGCTCGATTTCTTTTAGTCTATGGGGGTTTAAATCAGAAATATCTTTTCTTTTACTCCAAATAGGATCTGAAACTGGCACACATACAATTTTCTCATCAGGCCCTTTTTCATCTGTCATGTAAAAAACACCAATTGGTCTTACTTCCATAACAACCATAGGAAAAGTTGGTTCTGTTCCCAATACCAATACATCTAGAGGATCTTGATCTAAAGCCAGAGTTTCAGGAATAAATCCGTAATCTCCCGGATACATCATCGATGAAAACAGCATACGATCAAATCTAATTTTGTGTAAGGTAAAATCATACTCGTATTTATTTCTACTTCCTTTTGGTATTTCAATTAGCACATCGAAGGTTACTGATTTATTCTTAGTCATAATTCTATAAAATTTGAGTTGCAAATGTACATAACACTTAAGGCTCATACAACTTATAAAGTAGATATATGCCTTTTTGCACATAAGCTTAATAGCAGCATGAATGAAATGAAAAATCACCAAAAGAACACCATAACAATTAGTAACTTATTAATAATATGATAATTACTATATGATGAGAAATATCAATTTATAGTTTTTTGACTTCAACCTTGGAACAAATTAGAGCCTATAAATATTTAAATAAAATGTATTAATCTGAAGTTCCTCAATAGCTGAAAACCCTATTTACCTATAAACTTCTAATTATATAGTCTATAATTTTAGCTGCCAAATTCGCAGTTTGCCCATCTTCATCCTTTTCAGGGTTTAATTCAGCAATATCACAAGCAATGACTTTATTTGTTTTTAATACATGATTTAAAATTTTAAAAAAGAATTGAGGAGAAAATCCTAATGGAGAAGGTGCGCTAACACCTTTTGCATAGGCCGATGAGAAACCATCCATATCTATAGTAATATACAAATAATCGTTAGCTTCTAGTATTGGATTTAATTTTTGCTTTATATTTTCAATCGCTTCGAATGCTATGTCACAGGCATCACTAAAGACAAATTCAACGTTTTCTTTTGAAGCAATTTCAAAAAGTGCCCTCGTGTTAGATTGTTGCTGAACACCTATAACAAAATAATCTAGAGTCTGTTTTTCGTTTTTAAGCTCTGTAATTATTTGGTTAAAAGGCGTTCCAGAATTTGGTTTTGTTTCAACTGGTCTTAAATCAAAATGCGCATCAAAATTAATTATCCCAATTCGTTTTTCTTTTAAGTTT
This sequence comes from Algibacter sp. 2305UL17-15, assembly GCF_040720935.1. NCBI lineage: Bacteria > Pseudomonadati > Bacteroidota > Flavobacteriia > Flavobacteriales > Flavobacteriaceae > Algibacter > Algibacter sp. 2305UL17-15. Next base: position 142,928 of record NZ_JBFDAE010000007.1, on the reverse strand, counting down.
TTTTTGAGTCCTTTATAATGTGCATAAGCTATATCATGCCCTCCACCTAAACCGATTGGAAAAACAGACTGAGTAATTAAGGCACTTATACTGTTTGAAAATGACGATTGACAAGCTTTCATATCATCTTCAATACAAATAATATCTCCATAATCTGCAACAATCTTATCCTTAAAATGAAGGGGCAGTTTAGCTAAGGCATCTCTAATACTTTGCGGGCCATACTTTGCACCCACACGACCAAAGTTTCGTTTTACGCCTTCATCACAAGCATAGCCCACTAAACCAAAATTAGGAGTTATCGAATCCTGAATGTTATTCAAATTAAGGCATTGTATGTCTTGATACCAATATTGGTTACTTAAGTTAGGAGCTGTTTTTCTTCCTGTCCAATTTTTCTTTTGCCCAGGCTCATAAACCACATTTTTATGTAAAAAACTATTTGTTTTCAACCTTCTTTCCTTTTATATAAACACTTTCAATAACATCTACTCCGAAAGAATAAGGTATAAATCCATAAGAATTTATGGGTTTTGTGATCATAAAATTAGCCAATTTCCCTTGAGTTATCGACCCTAATTCTTCATGAACTCCCATAGCGTATGCACCATTTATAGTAGCTGCATTAATGGCTTCTTCTGGGGTCATATTCATTTTAATACATGCTGCCGACACTACAAAATTCATGTTTCCGGAAGGTGCAGAACCTGGGTTATAGTCTGTTGCCAAGGCTAAAGGTAGTCCAGAGTCAATCATCTTTCTCGCTGGCGTATAAGGAATACTTAAAAAATAAGAACATCCTGGTAATGCTACTGGCATAGTGGCTGTATTTTTTAAAGCGTTGATATCTTCATCTCTCATTTCTTCTAAATGATCTACAGAGAGCGCTTTACATTTCACGCCCACTTGCACACCTCCAATGGCTGTAAATTGATTGACATGAATTTTCGGAATCAACCCATATTTTGCGGCACTGTTTAAAATCAAAGCTGTGTCTTCAACTGAAAAATAATCTGTTTCGCAAAACACATCTATATATTCCGCAAGGTTTTCTTCAGCTACTTTTGGTATCATTTCATCAATTAATAATTTGACATATCCTTTCTTATTATTTTTAAACGTTTCGGGTAAAGCATGTGCTCCTAAAAAGGTTGCTTTTATCAGTACATTAAAATTTTCTTTTAACCGTTTTATAACGCGCAGCATTTTTAGCTCAGCATCTAAAGTTAATCCATAACCTGATTTAATCTCGATAGCTCCTGTCCCCAATTTAATAACTTCATCCAAACGCATTTTACTTTGAAGATACAAATCTTCTTCTGAAGTATTTTGAAGTTGTTTGGCAGAATTTAAAATCCCACCGCCTCGTTTTGCTATAGCTTCATAAGACAATCCTTTAATTCTGTCAATAAATTCAGTTTCTCGAGTTCCGGCATATACAATATGTGTGTGAGAGTCGCACCAAGTAGGCATTAACAATCTACCTGAAAGGTCTATAATTTCTGTATTTTGTGTTTTTGGGCAGTCCTCCATTTTACCAAAACCTGAAATTTTTCCGTTTTCCACAACCAAAAAAGCGTTTTTGATAGTTGGTAAAACAGACATGTCTTTACCGCTAACAAAAGAAATGTTATATTCCCTAACCTGAACGAGTTCTTTTATATTTTTAAAAAGTGTTTTCATTAAAACAAGGATTCTAAAATAGTATCATCCACTAAATTTGGCAGTGTTACTTTTAAATTTGGTGTGCGCCCCATTTCACGTTTTATAGCGAAAAGTGCATTATCATTTCTAGCCCAACTTCGTCTTGAAATACCATTATTAACATCATAAAACAACATGTTTTTCAATCTTTTTTCAGCATCTTTTGTTCCGTCCAACAACATTCCGAAACCACCATTAACGACTTCTCCCCAGCCTACGCCACCACCATTATGGATAGATACCCAAGTTGCACCTCTAAAACTGTCTCCAATTACATTATGCATTGCCATATCTGCTGTAAATTTGCTGCCATCGTAAATATTGGATGTTTCTCTATAAGGCGAATCTGTACCACTTACGTCATGATGGTCTCTTCCTAAAACAACTAAACCTATTTCGCCTTTAGCAATAGCATCATTGAAGGCAAGCGCTATTTTTATGCGTCCTTCGGCATCAGCATACAAGATACGTGCTTGTGAGCCAACCACCAATTTATTTTCTTTTGCATTTTTTATCCAAGTGATATTATCCTGCATCTGTAATTTTATCTCCTCGGGGGCATCCCCCATAATATTTTCCAAAACCTGAGCAGCAATTTTATCTGTTTTATCTAGATCTTCTTGCTTACCCGAAGCACAAACCCATCTAAAAGGACCGAAACCAAAATCGAAACACATGGGGCCTAATATATCCTGTACATAGGAAGGATATTTGAAATCCCTAGTATTTGGGGCCATCACATCGGCACCAGCTCTTGAGGCTTCCAACAGAAATGCATTGCCATAATCAAAAAAGTATGTTCCCTTTTCTGTATGCTTATTTATAGCTTTTGCATGACGTTTTAAAGATGCCTGTACCTTTATTTTAAAAAGCTCTGGATTATCTTTAATCAAAGCATTTGCTTCTTCAAAAGTACAACCAACAGGATAATAACCTCCTGTCCATGGAATATGCAACGAGGTTTGATCTGACCCTAAATGAATAAAAATGTTTTCCTTATCGAATTGCTCCCATACTTCAACAACATTACCAATATAGGCTATGGAAACCACCTCATTTTTAGCCTTAGCTAACTTAACACGCTCAACTAACCTATTAATACCTCTTACCAAAACATCTACCCAACCTTGCTCGTGTCGCTTTATAGCTGCCTTGGCATTAACTTCTGCACATACCGTTATGCATCCTGCAAAATTCCCTGCTTTAGGTTGCGCGCCACTCATGCCTCCCAATCCAGATGTTAAAAATATCTTTCCTGCTGGTTTTTCTTCTTTGGGCAACACTTTTCTAAATGCATTCATTACTGTAATTGTGGTACCATGAACAATACCTTGAGGTCCAATATACATGTAAGAGCCAGCAGTCATTTGCCCGTATTGTGTAACCCCGAGCGCATTAAATTTCTCCCAATCATCTGGTTTTGAATAATTAGGAATCATCATACCATTGGTTACCACTACTCTTGGCGCTTCTTTTGAAGACGGAAACAAACCCATTGGATGGCCAGAATACATGTGTAATGTCTGTTCATCAGTCATTATAGACAAGTATTGCATGGTTAAAACATATTGTGCCCAATTTTGAAACACAGCTCCGTTACCACCGTAGGTAATCAATTCTTCTGGATGTTGTGCTACGGCTGGATCTAAATTATTTTGTATCATTAACATAATAGCTGCAGCTTGTTTTGATTTTGAAGGATATGCATCAATGGGTCTTGCATAAATATTGTAATCTGGTTTAAACCTGTACATATAAATACGTCCGTAGTTTTTAAGTTCTTCAGCAAATTCATTAGCCAATTCCTTATGCCATCCTTTAGGAAAATAACGTAATGCATTCCTTAGTGCTAATTTTTTCTCAGTATTGGAAAGCACATCTTTTCGCATAGGTGCTCTATTTACATTTTTAGGATACTCCTTTTTATTAGGAAGTGTATCTGGCAAACCTTTTATTATCTGTTCTTTGAATGTCATCTTTATGATCTATTTTAAAATAAAAGCTTGCTCTTTTACCAGTTTTATCATGGCATCAATATCATTTTTTAACAAGCGATCTTCTTCGAGTCTGTCAACTTTTTTTCTTATAATTTTGAAATTATCTTCAATAATATCAGAGAATGTATTTGGTCTTCTAAATTCTAATGCTTGAGCAGCATACATAAGTTCAATAGCCAATATTTTTTCCAGATTTTCTAAAATCTGATTAAATTTTCGTCCTGAAATACTTCCCATGGACACATGATCTTCTTGCCCTAAAGACGTAGGGATGCTATCTGCGGAGGGCGGAAAACACAACGATTTGTTCTCTGTAACCAAAGCAGCTGTAGTGTACTGCGGAATCATAAATCCAGAGTTTAAACCACCTCCAGTTGTGAGCAAACGAGGCAACTCAAATTTACCTTCCAATAATAAATAGCATCTTCTGTCTGAAATATTTCCCAGTTCTGCTGCTGCAATAGCACAATAATCCAATGCCATTGCTAATGTTTGCCCATGAAAATTTCCTCCAGAAATAGCCTCGGTTTCACTAAGTACAATAGGGTTATCGGTTACCGAATTTAATTCTATTTCCGTCAGTTCTTTTAAATGGTAATAAGCGTTTCTTGAAGCCCCATGTACTTGAGGGATACATCGCATGGAATAAGGATCTTGAACACGATCACAATTTTCATGAGCATTTACATTTTGAGACTTATAAAGTAACATAAACATGCGTTCTGCAACTTCTATAGTGCCTCGAAAAGGTCTAAGTTTATGCAATTCATCACGAAACGGAGAAAAACTACCTTGATAGCCCTCAATACTCATAGCTCCTGCTACGTCTGCTAAATCCAATAAATACGCCATCTTCCTTAAGCCTTCAATTGCATGAGCTAGTATAAATTGTGTGCCATTAATTAGCGCCAACCCTTCTTTCGCTTTTATTTGAATAGGTTTTAAGTTATGTTCTTTAAGTATTTTTTTTGCCGAAACAATTTGTTCCCCTTTCCAAAATTCCCCTTTACCAATAAGCGGCAAAAACAAATGAGCCAATGGCGCCAAGTCTCCCGAAGCTCCAACAGAACCTTGTTTGGGAACAACAGGAAGAAGATTATTCTCAATAAAATACAAAATACGCTCTATGACCTTTAAACGAATACCAGAATACCCGTGGCACAATGCGTGCACTTTGCAAATCATCATGAGCCTAGACAACCTTTTATCTATTGGGTTACCAACTCCAACAGCATGCGTTATTAATAAGTTTTCTTGTAATTTATTAATTTGTTCGGTAGTAATTTTAACGTCACATAAAGGCCCGAAACCTGTATTTATGCCATATACGGCTTTGTTGGAATTTGCTAAAACTTCAACTTTCTTTCTACAAGAAATTACTTTGTCCTTTGCTTCAGTAGTTAGCTCCCCTTCTATTTTATCATCTAGAATGGCACCAATCTTTTCTATGGTTAATACATCTATACCGTATTTAAATGTCATTTTAAAAATTTTACTTGATTTCTTCAAAGTTATTTTTATTTTTGATACTTAAAAAGACTATTTAAGTCACTTATTGATAACCATGAGTAATCAAATAGAATTGAGACATATCAAATATTTTCTAGCTGTTGCTGAAGATTTGCATTTTAGAAAAGCTGCTGAACGTCTTTATATATCACAACCCGGACTAAGTAGGCAGATTAAAAACATGGAAGAAGATTTAGGTGTTTTACTCTTTGAACGCCATAATAGAAAAGTACAATTAACCAAAGCTGGCGAATACCTAAAACGTGAATTAACTATAAATTTAAAACAATTTAATGATATTTTTAACCATGCAAAATTAATACACAAAGGAAAAAAAGGACAATTAAAACTAGGCTACGTTGGTTCTGCAATGCAAAAAGTAATTCCCAATTTATTAGTACAACTAAAAAACGAAACCCCGGATATTGTTTTTAATTTGAAGGAAATGGATAACGAAAAACAAATTCAAGATTTATTAAATCTAAATATTGATATTGGTTTTGTGAGACTTGATAGAGTGCCTTCCAATATTGAAAGAAAGCCAATTCAAAAAGACACATTTTGTTTGGTGCTTCCAAAAAACCATCAAATTGATGCATCAAATTTCAAAAATTTATCTCAATTTAAAGATGAATCTTTTATACTGTTTGACCCAGAATACAGCAAATCTTATTATGACAAAGTTCTTCAGATATTTGAAACTAGTGGCTTCACCCCTTTAATATCCCACCTTACAATTCATTCCAGCTCTATTTACAAACTAGTAGAAAATAACTTTGGCATTTCCATTGTACCTAAATCTTTAATAGAAAATGCCACTAAAAACATAAAATTTATAGAATTAAAAACCATTGAACAAAGAACCGATCTATCTGTAGTATGGAATAAAACCAATAGAAACCCAATATTGATCAATCTTTTAAATTTGATGGAACACGTAAAACTATAATAATTAAACAAATCTCCATTTCCAAAAGAAAGGTAAGTGCGCTACCTCTTGATATAAAACATCCTGAAAACAACAAGCCTAATACAAAAAAATAGAAATGGGCAGGTTGTTGTTTTTCATCCTTTCTGGAGATAAAGATGTTACTTTTGCAACGTGTTACCCTTTGCAGGCTAAATTAACCGCAACAACGTATCGATATTTTCTGATAATAAAATGCATATGTTGAGTGTTCCCGAAAATGACATATTAATCTAGTAGATGATGGTTTCGAAAAACAATTTGGATTTAGAACCCCAACATTACGAAATTTAAGATTTACTGCTCCTTATACGCATAATGGCACATTACTTACTTTAGAAAAGTTTTAGAATTTTATGAAGATTAAAGTTTTAAAAGAACCGGAAACCCAAACGTAAAAGTTGAATATATCGATACACTCGTCCAAAATTTAAAATTGAGTGATAAGGACATGAAACCTAATTATTTCTTTTTTTATAGTTTAAATAATGATAGGGTTGATAAGTCGATACCTAAAAGCTTGCCGAATGGGATTAATATTGGTGGAGATATTTATTAAGAGAGAAATACCCGTTGCTACTCCACATATAAACCGATTTTAAAATACTAATGCATGCACTTTTCATTTAAGTAAGAAAGTATCGCTAAAATCATTACTTTTGCAAATTGGAAAAACACCCCATAATATTTAGACTAATAGCTGTCATGAAATGAAAAACTTTAAAAGATTTCTAAAATACCTTGTAGCTTACAGGAGATATCAAATAAAGAGTATTATTTTTAATATCCTGTACGCCTTTTTTTCCTCATTATCCATGCTCTCTCTATTACCAATGATCAAGGTATTATTTGAAGAAGGAGAAAAACTAAGAGTAAAACCTGTTTTTAATGGCATGAAGGACTTCGATTTAAATTATCTCGAAAATTATCTTAACTATTTTATTACAACTACTCGCGATACTAAAGGCGCCTTGGTAACACTCATTATTGTTGTTGGGTTTGTTTTATGCGCTTTTTTACTTAAAAACCTGTTTAGTTATCTGTCCATTGTTTACATGACTTACTTAAATAATGGTATTTTAAAAGATTTAAGACAAGACGTATATCATAAAGTGATTAGCTTAAATGTGGGGTTCTTTTCAAATGAACGTAAAGGTGATTTGATTGCAAGAATGACTTCGGACATTAACACTATAAAAACATCTTTTATGAGTGTTTTAATGATGATAAGAGAGCCGTTAACCATCATTTTTACACTTGCAGCAATGATTGCTATAAGTTGGAAACTTACTGTTTTTGTGTTCTTTTTTATCCCAATTTCAGGATTCTTGATTTCAAAGCTCGGAAAAACCATTAAAAGTCAATCTGGAGACATTTATGCTTTAGAAGGGGGCTTACTTTCTAATATTGAAGAAACTTTAGGAGGCATAAAAATCATTAAAAACTTCACTTCCGAAAATTATTTTTCAAATAAATTCAATGATTTTTCTGAAAACATAAACACACTAAATAATGTAGTTGGAAAAAAAATGAGTTTAGCAGTTCCTGCCAGTGAGTTTTTAGGCATCTTGGTAATTTCCGTATTACTTATTTACGGAGGGTCTTTAGTTCTAGTCGAACAATCTTTAAGTGGCGGTGCTTTTATAGCTTATATGGGGTTAGCCTACCAAATATTGACACCTGCCAAAGCCATAACACGAGCCAACCACGCACTGCAAGGAGGAAATGCCGCCTACGAAAGGGTCGCTTTTATTCTAGATGCGGAAAACCCATTAAAAGATATTCCTAACGCTAAAGTAATAACGGAATTCGATAAAGAAATAAAATTTAATAATATATCGTTTAAATATAAAGATGAATATGTTTTAAAAGACTTTAACCTTACAGTTCCTAAAGGGAAAACCATAGCTCTAGTTGGTGAATCTGGAAGTGGAAAATCTACACTCGCAAACTTAGTGACTAGATTTTATGATGTAAACGAAGGCAATATTACTTTTGATGGTGTAGATATTAGAGATGTCACCACAAAATCCTTAAGAGAGCAAATGGGAATTGTGGCGCAAGATTCTATATTATTTAATGATACTATTGCCAACAATATATCTTTAGGAATTGACGTAAAAGACAATCAAAGAATTATTGATGCAGCAAAAGTTGCCAACGCCCATAATTTTATTTGTGAGTTTCCCAAGAAATACGAAAATAATGTAGGCGATGGTGGAAGTCTGTTATCTGGAGGTCAACGTCAGCGTATTGCTATTGCTCGTGCCGTTATGAAAAACCCACCAATCATGATTCTAGATGAAGCCACTTCGGCATTAGATACAGAATCGGAAAAACTTGTACAAGATGCTTTAGTGAATATGATGGAAAACCGGACTTCTCTTGTTATTGCCCACAGACTTTCTACAATCCAAAAAGCAGATCTTATTGTGGTGATGAAAAAGGGACGAATTGTTGAACAAGGCACTCATGAAGAATTGTTGAAAAAGAAAGGCACTTATAACAATTTGGTGGCGCTACAATCTTTGGAGGTTAATTAACAGTAATCAATTATAATGAAAACTAGTAATTTAGGTCTAAATATTGTTGGTTATACTGAAGGTGAATTTGGCTTAGGAGAAGCTGTGCGGTTAAATATAAATGCAGCAAAATCAGCTAATATTTCTTTAAATTTAATAAACTTTGAAAAGTTAAAAAAAAATGCTGCGTATGGATACAGTTTTGATTATGATGTAAATTTAATTCAAATTTCATTAAACGATTTAGAGCGTTTTTTTAGTGTTATAGACCCTACTTTTTTTCAGGATAAATACAGTATTCTCTTTTTAGTTTGGGAATCTGAATATATTCCTTCAAAATTAAAGAAAACAGTTACTCTTTTTAATGAAATCTGGACACCATCGTCTTATTGTAAAAATGTATTTAAAAGAGTTTTCGAGGGGCCAATACTTACAGTTCCTCATCCAGTAGAAATATCACTTACACCTTTAAGTAAATTTAACTCTATACTCAATGAAGATAAATTTAGCTTTCTATTTATTTTTAGTTACCACAGTTCTGTCGAAAGAAAAAACCCTTTTCATTTAATAGATTCCTTTAAAAAAGCCTTTGGAACTAATGAAAATGTAGAATTAGTAATTAAAACTTCTGGTGCAAAGCATTACAAAAAATTTGAAAGAAGAGTAGCCAAAAGCGTTTCTAGTCAAAAAAATATAAAAATCATTGATATTGAGCTAGATAAAAATAGTGTAAATCATTTGATAAAAGACTGTGATTGTTATGTGTCTATGCACCATTCAGAAGGCTTTGGCTTAACCCTCGCTGAAGCTATGTACTTTGGCAAACCCGCTATAGCTACCAATTATTCTGGGAATAAAGAATTTATGAATGATGACAATAGTTTTTTAGTGGATTACGAACTTGGACTAATCAAAAATCCAGACGCTAACTTTCCTCCCGAAACACTTTGGGCAAACCCCATAACAGAACATTCCATTGAAAAGCTGAAAGAGGTTTATAAAAACCCCAATTTAAGAGAAACAAAGGCTAAAAACGCCGCGCTTTATATTAAAGAAAAATTATCGTTTAATGCAATAGGTTTAATAATGAGTAACCGATTAAATCATCTATATATGAATTTTGATGATTTGAGCACGAATAAAAACCAAAGTTCTTACTTACTGAATCAATTACAACTAGCCAAGGCAGAAATAACCGTACTTGAAAGACAGGTTAGAAGTATGAAAAAAAATATTGTCATCCGTTTTATGTTGTTCATAAAAAACAGAATAAGAATACTTAAAGGGAAAAAACCACTTTAAGAAGTACTATCCAAAATACTTTTATAGACCTCAATATATTGCTTTGCTGCATTTTGCCACGTAAATTGCTTTGAATGATTTTTATAAGCCATTTTAAATGTATCTTTATCTTTATTAAATGCCTCCATCCGTTTCTCAAAAACATGCGCCATGTATTCTGGATCAAAATGCTCCCAGTAAAAGGACATTTCTCCACCTATTTCTGGTAGTGATGTTTTAGTGGACAAAAAAACAGGCTTTCCAAATGTCATAGCCTCTAAAACAGGTAATCCAAAACCTTCGCGCAACGAAGGAAACCCAAATGCTAGGCAATTTTTATAATAGAATATTTTATCAGACTCCGTAATACTACCTACTAAAAGAACTCTTTCTTCCAATTGGAGCTCTTTTACTTTTTCTGTTAAAAACTCAGCATATTCACTCTTCATTTCACCTGCAATCACTAAATCAATATCTGGTAAAAACTTCAACATATCTATTAAAGTATGAAAGTTCTTTTTCTCTACAACTTGACCTATGGAGAAAATAAATGGTCTTGCTGGAATAGGATTTGAGCACTTTTCATCTACAAATTTAGAAGTACTATTTATTAAGGTGTTTCCATTATAAATTACATATTCGGGAATATCAGGAACTTTAAAGTGTTCATGCGTGCTTTTTTTTGCATATTCTGATATATATACCAATGCTGCACTTCGCTCTATTTTATTTTTAAATTGATTTATTCTAAAATCTAAATGATCACCTTCTTCCTCTTCCATGAAATTAACATCATGAACCGTTAACAAATAAGGCGTATCATCCAAATAAGGCTCTATTTTAGTATTTTGATTTACAGAGTGCCATAAATCAACCTTTTTCTTAACTCTGAATAAAGGATATCTAGTAACTTGCCAATACTTATTATATGAAAGATTCTTTCCTAGTTGTTTTTTAGCTAAGTTATTGCTACAATTTAAAATAATATCATGCTTATTGAGAAACTCAGTTTCCTCACTCAAAGCTTTAGCTAAGTTGAAATTGAATTGTCCAAAACCAGAGTATAAATTGTTAATGTTATGAGTTTCTAGAAATATACTTCTCATGGAATAATTTTTTGGGCTTATTTATTTCAACTAATTTTTATTACTATAATAAAAGCTATATCAATCCTGTTTTCCTACAAAGATAAGCGAGAAATACTTAAAAATAATAGCATTTCCTACATTATCCTTAATATGGCGTAATTTTTAGCAAATAACTAGTTTAGCGCTGTATTTTTTATAGATACACAAATCTTAAATTGCTCGTGTAACATTCCAAGCAATATACTATCTTAAAAATAAAACCCAAAACTCCCCGTAACCCCAAATTTTCTAGCCTCTGGATATGCAATGTCATCTTTATAATTCCCCCGGAAATTAAAGTCTATTCTAAACACTTTAAAAATATTGCCAATACCTAAACTATATTCATAATAAGGTTCTTTTGATGGTGCTATCAACTGAAGATTATTTGGATTACTGGGCACATTACTCAATGCTATGTTTTCATTTGAAATATCCCCTATAACACCACGCACACTTATAATTTCACGTAAATTCAATTTTCGTAAAAACGGAACTCTTGAAAAGAAGCGTCCGTTAAAATTATGTTCAATATGAAAGGATGCATAAGTATCAGACACAAACTCGTAAAAATCCAATTGGGAAAACGTGTTGTAAATCGAAAAATACGTTTGGTTTCCAGGAATCACACTTAATAGCCCCAAAGGTACTTCTCCATAGGTTTTACCAAGTTCAACCGAAGTTACCAACCTACCAAAACCACCCAATTGCCAAGGTTGTAAATAGGACAATTGCACCTTGGTATAATCAAAATCACTATCTAAAATACCTTTATCGCCTCTGGTAACTTGCGCAAACAAACGTGCAAAATCGTCATTTGCGGTTTTACGTTCAACACCAAAACCTGTCATTTTTCGTTTTGGGAAAAAGGATGCAGAAAGTGAGGTTTCATATTGCTTAATCTCTGATGCAATTCCTGTTGGCGTATTATAATCTAAACTAAATGTAGATGAAGCAGATTCTAGAGTGCGATAGTTTCCTCCCAATCGTAAAATCAAATTCCTAAAAGGTTCTGCTTCAACAGCCAAACTTGTGAGATTAATAGCCGTTAGCTTATCATTAGAGCCGGTACCAACAACAGATGACGAGGCTAAACTTCGCCCTAAAACATCCGTGGAAGTCGTTAAACTCGCCCCTATTTGTTCAATATCCCGTCTATTTCCTCCTGAGACAATAAGTCTTCTCTTTTTATCGATCAACCATTTTCCAGAGATGCCGTATTTAAATTTATCGTCTCTAAAACCATAAGCTAAAAAACCTTCCAATCGCCAAAGGTCGTTTCTAGAAAAATAAGTCCGCCCCCCTGTACGCAAGCGTAATCCTTCAACATCATTAAAACCAAAGGTTGAAAATATAGGGCCATAATCTAAAGGCAATGAATTAAACTCTATATATCCAGAAGCCAGAATACTTCCCAAATTATACAAACGCTTAAATTTCTTAACCGTTTTTAGGGTATCCAGCATTTTGTAAACCCCCTTTTCATCCTTATTTAGACTCTCAAGACGGTTTTCTTCCCAAAAGGCATCATCTCTATCATATATATCTTTATCGTAATTATAAACTTCGGTATCATAGAATTTTTTATCCTTCGGAATATCAAATTTATAATTATCATACAATGTGGTACGCTTGCCATAAACGCCTCTTGATTTTTCCTTTTTCTTGAAAGCAAAATCACTCATCATATAATCGCGTTTCACTAAAAACAAAGAATCGTTCAATACCTCAAATTCCTGTTCTATATAAATATCCTTTACCCAGTTGATGTTTGCACTCTTTGAAGCTTGCAGATTAATTTCCTTGATGGCATAGGTTGTATCTGCCACCCAAAAATCGCCTTTAAAGGTCAATTCATTTTTTCGTCTTGGGTAATAGATAATGTTGTAACACCATTTATTATCAATAAAACTACTGTCTGACAATACGTAATTATAAGTGTTAATTCCTGTTTTTGAAAGCGGGCTCACAAAACTTTTATCAAAAAACTTTAGGTAATTATCGTACACACTAAAATCTGAATATAAATCGCCAATAAAATCTATAATCACTTGATTGTCATTAAAACCTGAGTTTTTATTTCCTTTTAAATCTTCCTTTTCTTTATTGATGATATTATCGCCATATATTTTTGAAACAGCTTCGTTAATAAATATTGGCAGATATGTTTTTCCAGTTACCCGTGACGTATCCACCTCATTAAAAACAAATTCCATCCCTCTAAACAGCTTACTTTTTATAAGGGCACTATCTATAGTATTGATATCAAACTCTACTTTTTCGTATTTATCATACTCGTATTGCTTGAATTGTTTTAACCCATTTTGACGCTTATTCGCCCAGATTTTTCTAAGAATATCAATGGCCGGATTGTTCTTTTTAGATTGCTTTCCTGAAAGGATAACTACTGCATCAAGTTGCGCAGTTTCTTCCTTTAAAACAAATTTTAAATTATAGTTTACTTTTTTTTCTAACGGAATTTTTAAAGTTTCATAGCCAATGAATGATACTGTAAGCGCATCCCAGGTGTCATCAGATTCTAAATAAAACTTTCCGTTTTCATCCGTAATAGTACCTTGAGTAGAACCAGAAAACAGAACATTCGCGAATGAAACAGGTAGATTAGACTCATCAAACACATAACCACTTACTTTAGTTTGGGCTATTGCGACACATATATTAAGTAGGAACAGGGCAAAAAGTAGTTTAATCTTCATTCAAAAAACTTTAATTCTCTTTTATAGACAAGTATAATCCGTCTTAGTTGCATCACTTGCAAAAAAATAATTTAGGGTTGTTTTGTTTTTAAAAAAATAAAACTTCATCAACAATTGTTGATGAAGTTTATATAACGTAAAAACTCTTATTTTATTTGTAAAGCACTTTCTTAACTGCTTTAATGACCTCAGTGTAATCTGGCAACCATTCTGCCAATAAAACTGGAGAATACGGTGCAGGAGTATCGGCTGTATTAATCTTTACGACAGGTGCATCTAAATAATCAAATGCTTCACTTTGTACCAAATAGGTAATTTCAGTTGCTACATTTCCAAAAGGCCATGCTTCTTCTAAAACCACTAAACGGTTTGTTTTCTTAACCGATTCTAAAATCGCTTTTCGATCTAAAGGACGCACGGTACGTAAATCAATAATCTCACAAGAAATCCCTTCTTTTTCTAATTCATCAGCCGCTTTATAAGCTTCTTTGATTATTTTTCCAAAAGACACAATAGTAACATCATCTCCTTTTCTTTTAATCTCAGCAACACCAATAGGCACAATATATTCGCCTTCTGGCACTTCGCCCTTATCACCGTACATTTGCTCACTCTCCATAAAAATTACTGGATCGTCATCACGGATAGCCGCCTTTAAAAGGCCTTTAGCATCATATGGATTAGATGGCACAACCACTTTTAAACCAGGTGTATTTGCAAACCAGTTTTCAAAAGCCTGGGAATGTGTTGCTCCTAATTGTCCTGCAGAAGCCGTTGGCCCACGAAAAACAATTGGGCATTTAAACTGCCCACCGGACATTTGTCTGATTTTCGCAGCATTGTTTATAATTTGATCAATCCCAACCAAAGAGAAGTTAAAGGTCATATATTCCACAATAGGTCTATTTCCCGTCATGGTAGAACCTATGGCTATACCTGCAAAACCAAGTTCTGCAATTGGCGTATCTATAACGCGTTTTTCGCCAAATTCGTCCAACATTCCTTTCGATGCTTTATATGCACCATTATATTCTGCTACTTCCTCACCCATTAAATATACGCTTTCGTCCCTGCGCATTTCCTCGCTCATTGCTTCACAAATCGCCTCTCTAAATTGAATTGTCTTCATCCCATCTTCCGTCTTCCCAAAGGAAAGAACTTTTTTAAGTTAGTAAATTAGAATTGCAAAAATAACAATAAATGGCTTACATCTTTAAAAGAATCATTTAAAAATTTACTATGCGTGCATAGTATTTTTCAAATAAAATTCCTAACTTCGTGCCGATTAAAAAAAATTAGACCTTTTAATATTAAAAAACATGAAACCAGTAGGATTAAAATTCATCATGAAACACTTTTAAATGATTGATTTTCTCATACGGGTTACACTTGCCTGCCGCAGGCAGGTATGACAACTTAATAACAATAAAATAATTCAGATGAAAATATTAGTTTGTATAAGTCATGTCCCTGACACAACATCAAAGATAAATTTTACTGATGGTGATACGAAATTTGATACTAATGGCGTACAATTTGTAATTAACCCAAATGATGAATTTGGATTAACGCGCGCCATGTGGTTTAAAGAAAAGCAAGGTGCGGAAGTTACCGTGGCCAACGTTGGTGGTGCAGAAACCGAACCAACATTACGCAAATCCTTAGCAATTGGAGCAGATGCTGCAATTCGTGTGAACACACCTGCAACTGATGGATTTTCGGTTGCAAGACAATTGGCTAAAATTGTAGAAGATGGTGGTTATGATTTGGTAATTGCCGGACGTGAATCTATCGATTATAATGGCGGTATGGTGCCTGGTATGTTAGCTGGTTTAACCAATGCCAATTTTGTAAACAACTGTATTGGACTTGAAGTTGAAGGCACTTCTGTTACAGCAATTAGAGAAATAGATGGTGGTAAAGAAACCGTTTCAACAGCGCTGCCTTTAGTTATTGGCGGACAAAAAGGATTGGTTGAAGAAAGCGATTTACGTATCCCGAACATGAGAGGTATTATGATGGCACGTAAAAAACCATTGACCGTAGCTGAACCAGTTGATGCTAAAGCAGAAACAACTTCAGTTAAATTTGAAAAACCTGCTCCAAAAGGTGCCGTAAAATTGGTGTCTCCAGATAATTTGGACGAGTTGGTAGATTTGCTTCATAATGAGGCCAAAGTAATATAAATCTCAATTTTCAAAAACTAAATCCCAAAAGATAATGATTGGGATTTAGTTTTTGGATTTTTAAATTTTTTAAAAAAATTATGTCAGTATTAGTATATACAGAATCAGAACAAAATAAATTTAAGAAGAACGCTTTTGAAGTCGCTTCCTACGCCAAAGCTGTGGCAGATCAATTGGGAACTACCGTAACTGCGGTTGCGATAAATGCAAATGACACTTCCGAATTGGGAAATTATGGTGTGGATAAGGTCTTAAAAGTATCGAACCCACAGTTAGACAACTTTAATGCCAATGCATATGCATCGGTTATTAAGCAAGCTGCCGAAGCAGAAAGTGCTCAAGTTGTCATTGTGAGTTCTAGTGCAAACAGCAAATATTTAGCACCACTTTTAGCGGTTGGTTTAAATGCTGGTTATGCTTCAAATGTTGTTGAAGCACCATCAAGTACAAATCCGTTTACAGTTAAAAGAACAGCGTTTACAAATAAAGCGTTTGAACTAACCGAAATCAACTCCGATGTTAAAATTGTTGGAGTTTCAAACAACTCTTTTGGTTTGGTTGAACATAGTGGTAGCGCTTCCGCAGAAGATTTTTCGCCGTCAATTCCAGAATTAGGACTTGAAGTAAGATCTGTTGATAAAGCTACCGATAAAGTAACTATCGCAGATGCCGAAATAGTAGTTTCAGCTGGTCGTGGCTTAAAAGGCCCTGAAAACTGGGGCATGGTTGAAGAGTTGGCCGATGTTCTGGGAGCAGCAACAGCCTGTTCTAAACCTGTATCCGATTTAGGATGGCGTCCTCATGGCGAACACGTAGGGCAAACTGGAAAACCCGTAGCTGCAAATCTTTATATCGCCATTGGTATTTCAGGAGCCATTCAGCATTTGGCAGGTATCAATGCCTCAAAAGTAAAAGTGGTTATCAATACTGATGCTGAAGCACCTTTCTTTAAAGCCGCAGACTATGGTGTAGTTGGAGATGCCTTTGAAGTTGTACCGCAACTTATTGAAAAATTAAAAGCTTTTAAGGCACAACAATAAAAAAATTTATAACTTGTAGCTTCGAGGAACTGTTTAAATTTGGCAAATTATTTGTAAATCTGTCGATGGCAGTTGGTAAATTCCAAATTTAAGCGGTTCTTTGCGTTTTAATAGCATTATGAGTTTAGTAAGATTAAATATAAAAGGTATATCGTATAGTCAGACCCAAAATGGCGCGTATGCTTTAATTTTAAATGAAGTTGATGGTGACCGTAAACTTCCCATTGTTATTGGCGCTTTTGAAGCGCAATCTATTGCTATTGCTTTAGAGAAGGAAATTCGTCCACCAAGACCCTTAACTCACGATTTATTCAAAAATTTTGCTGACCGATTTGACATTGTTGTAAAACAAGTGATCATCCACAAATTGGTTGATGGTGTTTTTTATTCAAGTTTGATTTGCGAACGCGATAAAATTGAAGAAATAATTGATGCCCGAACAAGTGATGCTATTGCTTTAGCCTTACGTTTTGACGCCCCGATTTTTACCTATAAAAATATTTTGGACAAAGCTGGAATTTACTTAAAAGTAGATTCGAAAAAAGAAGATAAAGATAAACCTTCTGAAGATAGTATTTTAGTCGATGATATTCTTTCTGGAGAATTAGAACCAGCTGTATCAAGTGAAGATTTCTCCTCAAAATCCCTTGAAGAGCTTCATAAATTACTGGAAGAAGCCGTTGCTAATGAAGACTACGAAAAAGCAGCCCATATTCGAGATGAAATATCTAAACGATAAATCTTCCCAATGTTATGAAACAGTTAATTTGGTCTAGCTTTTTCATTTTAGTTTTAGCTAGTCCATCTTCTTTTTCCCAAAACATCCAAATTACCCCTGTCGATACCCCAACTGAAATAGTTAATGAAATTGATAGCGAAATACATACTACTCTTATTGGCGACACCAAGGTTATTCCACAGAATAACGAAGAAATTATATTAAAAACCGCTTCAGAAAACACCATTATTCCCAGTCAAGGTTTTTCATTTCATAGTCTTTGGCGCGGAATTTTAGGAATGGTATCGTTAATTTTTATTGGTTTTCTTCTTAGTAGAAACAGAAAAGCTATTGATTGGAAAACGGTAGGCATAGGATTAACATTTCAGCTTTTAATTGCCATAGGTGTTTTAAAAGTTCCCTTTATAAAATTAGTTTTCAACTATTTAGGAAAAGCATTTAATAAAGTATTGACCTTTACTGAAGCAGGAACAGAATTCTTGTTTAGCTCTTTTATTTCTGGCACCATAGAAAGCCCAATGGTTAATTTTGCCGTTTCAATATTACCTACCATTATTTTCTTTTCAGCGTTAACATCGGTGTTATTTTATTTGGGCATCATTCAAAAAGTAGTGAAGGGACTAGCTTGGTTACTTACAAAACTATTGGGTATTTCGGGCGCGGAAAGCTTAAGCGTTGCCGGAAACATTTTTTTAGGCCAAACAGAAGCACCTTTAATGATTAAAGCCTATCTAGAAAAAATGAATAAGTCCGAAATGCTCTTGGTCATGATTGGAGGTATGGCGACCGTTGCTGGTGGCGTTCTGGCAGTTTATATTCAATTTCTGGGAGGTGATGATCCTGTTTTAAGAGAGTTTTTTGCAAGTCATTTGTTAGCAGCGTCAGTTATGGCGGCACCTGGAGCTATCGTTATTTCAAAAATATTATATCCTCAAACCGAAACTGTAAATACAGAAGCAGAAGTCTCGTCGGAAAAAATTGGCTCTAATATTTTAGACGCTATTTCAAATGGCACAACCGAAGGCTTAAAATTAGCAGTTAATGTTGCTGCAATGCTATTGGTGTTTGTGGCATTCATCGCAATGATAAACTATGGTTTATTAAAACTAGGCTCTATTGGCAATATTAACGAATGGGTTTCAAATAACAGTCCATATAGTAATCTTTCACTTGAATCGCTATTAGGAACTGTTTTCGCACCATTGATGTGGCTTATTGGTATTGAAAAAGAAGACACCATGATGATGGGGCAGCTCATTGGAATTAAATTAGCTGCGAGTGAGTTTATAGGATACATGCAATTAGTTGAACTTAAAGATGTAAAAAACGCTTTGCATTTAAACTATCAAAAATCTATAGTTATGGCAACTTATATGTTGTGCGGTTTTGCTAATTTTGCGTCTATAGGTATTCAAATTGGTGGCATTGGCTCTTTAGCGCCAGGGCAACGTAAAACCTTATCTAAATTTGGAATGAAAGCATTGATTGGTGGGACGATTGCTTCATTGATTTCGGCTACTATTGCGGGAATGATTATCGGGTAACACATTCCTGCGAAGGCAGGAATCTCATATTAAAAAAAACGAACTCTTTCTTTTAAAACCCTACGCAACAAAATCTTTTTTGAAACCATACTGATTTAATCATTCGATATTTTTAAAACACAACGCTAAAATATAGTAAAGCAGTTAATAACTTTTAATATCTATCATCAACCATTCAAAATAATATTTTGTTTTTCTTTAAATTCGTATCTGCAATATTCTTATCCATTTTTTTAGAATAAAGTTTAATTAAAAAGAGATTACTGCCTTCGCAGGAATATGTTATGAAACAATATCACGACCTAGTAAAACACGTTTTAGAAAACGGCCACGAAAAAGGAGACCGTACCGGTACAGGCACGAAAAGTGTTTTTGGCTACCAAATGCGATTTGATTTAAGTGAAGGTTTCCCAATGGTGACAACAAAAAAACTACACTTAAAATCTATCGTTTATGAATTATTGTGGTTTTTAAAAGGCGATACAAATACCAAATATTTAACTGAAAACGGTGTACGCATTTGGAACGAGTGGGCAGATGAAAATGGAGATTTAGGCCCTGTTTACGGACACCAATGGCGCAACTGGAATAGTGATGAAATTGACCAGATTAAAGAGGTGATTCATACCTTAAAGCATAATCCTAATAGTAGAAGAATGTTGGTTTCGGCGTGGAACCCTTCTGTCTTGCCGGATACTTCAAAAAGTTTTAGCGAAAATGTGGCCAATGGAAAAGCGGCGTTACCGCCTTGCCATGCCTTTTTTCAATTTTATGTAAGCCCTCCAGCCCCGGAAGAGGGAGCAAATGCAAAATCTAAATTATCTTTACAATTGTACCAAAGAAGTGCAGACGTCTTTTTAGGAGTTCCTTTTAATATTGCATCTTATGCGTTGTTCACGATGATGATGGCACAAGTTTGTGGTTATGAAGCTGGGGAATTTATTCATACGTTTGGTGATGCTCATATTTATAGCAATCATCTTGAACAGTTGGAATTGCAATTGTCTAGAGCTATTAGACCTTTACCAAAAATGCTTTTAAACCCTGAAATTAAAGATATTTTTGATTTCGATTTTGAGGATTTCACTCTGGTAGATTATAATCCGCATCCACATATTAAGGGAGCTGTTGCTATTTAAAATAGCTGAAATTTAGCAGATTAAAAAAATAACCTTGGAGGATGATGCGTTAGAGATTGTAGCGGCATACTTTTTTAAGATAAGAAAAAAGTCTTATTTTGAACTAATATTTAACAGATAGCCACGTCCTTCGTCCTCGCTATGATGCTTAAAAAAGACCTGCCAGCAGGCAGGCTTCCAAATTACAAAACTTAAATTTACAGCAATAAAAAAGCACCTTCTAAAAGAAAGTGCTTTCAATAAATTTTTAATGTGTTTTAACTAAACAGTAACTACACCGTTTTCTGTTCCAGCAAAATCATTCCAAGCATAAGCATCTGCTTCTGGATCGTTTACATAAGTACCGTCTATAACATATTTAAACTCATAAGAGTTATCTTTTTCTAAATCGATAGTACCTTTAAATGTACCGTTCTTTAATTTTTTAAGTGGCGCTTTTTTTGCATTCCAATCATTAAAACTTCCTACTAGAGCAACTTTCTTAGCGTCTTCCGCTTCAATAGAAAAAGTTACTTTACATATAGGTTTACTCTTTAAATACTGTTTTTTAATAGCCATAATAAATAATAATATGTGTTGTTTTAAGGCGCAAATTTATAAACAAAAATCCTAAAGGACACAAATTTAACCACTTAAGTATAAAGAATTATCAATTTGTTAAGATGTTCTCCTTTTAATTTGAAGTATGTCAAAAAATTAAGAGTAAAATTGAAGTATTAGCAATGACGGATTTACCTTTTTTTGTCTGATTTTCAGGGTTTTCCAAACTTAAACGTTTTCGTATTTCAATCTTAAGAAATTGAAGATTATTTCAACAAAAAAACTTTAACTTTACTTTTTTAAAATTTAAGATGTTCGGAAAGAAAAAACAAACACCACAGATAGATAAAGATCAATTAGAACTCATTGAGAATGCCCAAAGACGCATCAGACAAAAAAAGCGTTTGTATGTTCATTTTGTTTTATTTTTAATAGGATGTGTGCTGCTTATTGCCGCCAATACTGTGCTTGGAATTGGGAAAGATTTTAAAATTGCTGGAATAGATTGGTTTGTTTTCGCCATTTTTATTTGGCTTTTTCTATTTCTATACCATCTTTTTAATGTGTTTGTTACACATAGATTTATGGGGAAAGCATGGGAAAAGGCACAGCTTGAAAAATTGGTTTCTCAACAACAAATGCGTATAGATAAACTAAAAGAAGGGTTTAAAAAAGAGGAAGTTATAAAAGCTAAAAGCGAACTTTTTAAAGAATCTTCAACCAAAGTGGTAAATTTAAATCCTAAAACTTCGGAACTTACCATTATTGTAGCTGCTGCCGAAAATGATGCTATTGGAAGAGGCAACAAATTGATTTGGCATTTGGGCGATGACTTGAAACGTTTTAAGGCATTAACCAGTGGACATCATATTATCATGGGCCGAAAAACATTTGAGAGCTTCCCTAAACCACTTCCTAACAGAACACATGTTGTTATAACCAGACAAAAAGACTACAAAGCGCCTTCAGGAGTTATTGTAGTGCATTCTCTAGAAGATGCTATTGATGCTTCGAAAAATGACAAACAACCGTTTATTATTGGTGGTGGTCAAATTTATAAGCAAGCTTTAGATGTTGCCGACAAAATAGAATTAACACGTGTGCATGAAGATTTTGAAGCCGATGCTTTTTTTCCTAAAATAGACCCATCTATTTGGAAAGAAACAAATAATGTGTTTCATAAAAAAGATGCGGAGCACGATCATGAGTTTTCGTTTTTAACTTATGAGCGGAAATAAACTCACTCAAGGCAAGCCCGCGATGTGTTAATCCCGATGGCTATCTGGAATCGGGACAAAAAAAACATCAACAGTTAAGTTGAATTGATAGCGTCTATAATACAAAACCATGTTATGAGAACAGAATATTTTTTTTCATTAGGTTAAAAACTTGGCTTTATAAGAAAAATTGTTGACATTCGTTTCATTACAATCAAAGACCAAAACAAATGTCAGATAGCCTTCAACATAACAATTTGAATCTAGCTAATTTCGCTGGAAAAGTGCTGAAGCTTCTACCTCAGTTTCCAAGGATTTTAAAGTATATCAAGTTGGCTAAAGCTATTGCACCAGATAATTACCAATCCATTGGAAAGATTATAGAGCAGAATGCCCGCCAGCACGGAAGCATTGTTGCCCTAAAATATCAAGATGAAAGCTACACCTATGATGCATTTAATCGCATCGTTAATACGTATGCTAATTATCTACTTCGAGAAGGCGTTAAAAATGGCGAAACGGTCATCGCCTTTTTAGAAAACAGACCGGAACTTTTGTTTTTAATTTCTGCCTGTGCAAAAATAGGTGCTATCATTTCGTTGATCAATCCTAACCAGAAAGGAAAGGTCTTAATCCATTCCATGGAACTTGCCAAATCCCCGTACTTTTTTATAGGCGAGGAATTGTTTCCTGTTTTTGAAGAGGTTAAAAATTCGCTTTCTGATGCTACAAAACATAAGTACTACTGGATTAGTGACCAACAAATAATTGATTGCCCAAAGCACTATTCCGCTCTAAAAAAAGAACTAGAAAACATAACTACAGAAAACCCGATTGAAACCCAACAAATAAAAGCCAATCAAACGTATGCCTACGTTTTTACTTCAGGAACAACAGGTTTGCCCAAAGCATCGCGACAAACCCACAGAAAATGGTTAGCGACTTATTACTGGTTCGGCAAGGTGAATATGAATCTTAATGTCAAGGATGTGATGTATGTCCCGCTTCCTTTCTACCATACAAACGCACTAATTGTTGGTTGGCCAACAGCACTTGCAGCACCTTGCACCATGGTGATGAGAAGAAAATTTTCCGTTAGCCATTTCTGGGAAGATGTTAAAAAGTATCAGGTTTCGGCATTCATTTATATTGGGGAATTATGTCGTTATTTATTGAATGCCCCAGATTCACGCTTAGACAAAAACCATAGGATTAAAAAAATAATGGGCAATGGATTAAGACCAGATATCTGGCATGAATTTAAAGAGCGCTTTAACATCAAAAATATTTTTGAATTTTATGGTGCTGCCGATGGAAATGTTGGATTTACAAATACCTTTAATTTTGATTGTACCATAGGATGGTCTCCCCAAAATTTTAAGATTGTAAAATATGATGTGGAAAACGACGCGCCGGTTAAAGATTCCAATGGTTTCCTAATTCCTGTGGGCAAAGGGGAGACCGGTTTATTAATTTCTGAAATAAGTGACAAATCTGTATTTGATGGCTATGTAAATGCTAAAAAAAACGAGGATAAAATACTTCGAAATGTATTTAAATCTGGAGACAGTTGGTTCAATAGTGGTGATCTGTTACAGGATATTGGCTTTAGACATGCAAGGTTTATCGATAGGATTGGCGATACCTTTAGATGGAAAGGAGAAAATGTGGCAACCGCCGAAGTTGAAGGTGTTGTGGACCATCTAAAATGTGTTGAAATCTGCGCTGCTTATGGCGTGCAAATCCCTAATAATGACGGAAGAGCGGGTATGGTCACCATAGTTAGGCATCCCGAAGCGCATTTTGATATAGATGCCGTTGCAGAACATTTATATAAAGAACTCCCCAAATATGCAATCCCCATTTTTATAAGGTTAAAGGATAACATTGATTTTACACATACCCACAAAATAAAAAAGTTCGAATTAAAAAAAGAAGGCTTCAATTGTGATGACCAAATATATGTAATGCTGCCAAAAAACAATTTTTACGTCCAAATGGATAAAAAACTTCTAGGTGAAATTAACAAAGGAACTTATATATTCTAGATGAAAAATTACGTGTGAAATTAATATTAGGAATTATAATAGTTGGAATTATTGGAGTCGTTTTTGGGGAAGCCTAAAATAATACAGAATTTAGGAAAAAACTATTTAAGAAAGTAGCCGATTATATCGAATTAAATATTGACATGTTCACAAAATTAGAACAATAACAACTTGCGTATAAATTAATTAATAGGCTCTAGCTTACTTACGAAAGCCCGCGTGGACTTTTCTATTCAGCCTTTATTTGCTAACTTTTGTACTTAACCGCGGAACTAATCATAATAAAGACACGTTAAACGAACTACCTAAAACCTCCCTACAAACTACCACAATTTTCATTAATTTCGCCACATGGTAAAAGAAATACAACTTCGTATTACACTTAAGGAAGAAGAAATCAGCAATATTCTAGTTTTAAAATCTGCAATTAAATTAGATATTGACAAAGAAGATATTAAGGGCGTAAAAGTACTCCGGAAATCTATTGATGCTAGAAAACCAAAAATAATTTTCAATTATAAAGTTGCAGTATATATTCGAGAAGCTTTACCCAAAAAATCTGAATATGTATTTGATTATAAAGATGTTTCAAAAGCAAAACCCATTCATATTATTGGTTTTGGTCCCGCTGGTATGTATGCCGCTTTACGTTGTATAGAACTCGGTTTTAAACCCATTGTTTTAGAACGTGGTAAAAATGTAAAAGACCGCCGGAGAGATTTAA
The DNA here is from genome assembly GCF_040720935.1 of Algibacter sp. 2305UL17-15. Taxonomy (NCBI): domain Bacteria; kingdom Pseudomonadati; phylum Bacteroidota; class Flavobacteriia; order Flavobacteriales; family Flavobacteriaceae; genus Algibacter; species Algibacter sp. 2305UL17-15. Next base: position 117,927 of record NZ_JBFDAE010000007.1, on the reverse strand, counting down.
AAGCCATCAATCAAGACCATTTTGTAAATGAGGATTCTAATTATTGTTTTGGCGAAGGTGGTGCAGGTACCTATAGCGATGGCAAACTTTACACCCGAAGTTTAAAACGTGGCGATGTTCGTCGGATTTTTGAAAACCTCGTATTTCATGGGGCAACCGATCAAATTCTAGTAGATGCGCATCCGCATATTGGCACCAATAAACTTCCAAAAGTGGTTCAGAATATCAGGGAAACCATTTTAAAATATGGTGGCGACATTCATTTTAAAACCCGTGTTACCGATTTTGTGATCAAAAACAATAAAATAAAAGCCATTCAATTACAAAACGGCGAAGTACTAGAAGCAAATCGCGTTATTTTGGCAACAGGCCATTCCGCAAGAGATATATTTTATTTATTGCATAAAAAGAAGATTGCGCTTAAAGCAAAATCGTTTGCTATGGGTGTTCGCGTGGAGCATCCGCAACATATCATTGATTCAATCCAATATCATTGTAGCGGCGAACGTCATCCATTATTGCCTGCTGCTTCTTACAGCGTGGTACAACAAGTTAACGAGCGTGGTGTCTATTCTTTTTGCATGTGCCCCGGTGGCTTTATTGTGCCTGCCGCTACTGCAAATGGGGAAGTGGTGGTTAATGGTATGTCACCTTCAAAACGGAATAATTTATATGCTAATTCTGGTATTGTAGTCGAAATTAATGCAGAAAAAGACCTTCACAAATTCGAACAGTTTGGAGTTTTAAAAGGTTTGGAATATCAAAAGAATTTAGAAAAATTGGCATTTACGGCTGGTGGACGCAGTCAGACCGCGCCTGCGCAACGATTGACCGACTTTGTGGAAGGCAGATGGTCTGATACTTTAAATGCTACCTCCTACCAACCAGGATTAAAATCATCGCCCTTACATTCGCTTTTACCTAAACTTATTGGAGGTCGTTTAAGAAAAGGTTTTGAAGCCTTCGGACAAAAAATGAAAGGCTATTATACTGAAGAAGCGAATATTGTTGGTGTAGAGTCTAGAACCTCATCGCCTGTAAATATTCCCAGAAAAGAGAACCTTGAACATCCAGAAATTGAAGGTTTATTCCCTTGTGGCGAAGGTGGTGGATATGCAGGAGGTATTGTTTCGGCTGCTATGGATGGGGAACGTTGTGCTGAGGCGGCTATTGTTGGGTTATAGGTTGTTACACAGAGACACACTGAGTTTTTCGCTAAGACTCACAGAGATAAAAAAATAATGTTCTCGCAAAGGCGCGAAGGCGCAAAGAGTGATGTGAATTGTTGTTAACCGAGGCTGTTTCATTTTAATACTCAATTTGAAAATATTTCACAGAAGAATTTGAGCTAACCCTATTTTCTATATTATTCAAAATCTAAATTTTAATTTTTAATCAAGATTTCTCTGTGCAACTCTGAGATGCTCCGTGCGACTCTGTGTGATAGTTATTACGCAGAGATACGCTGAGGTTTTCACATAGACTCGCAGAGAGAAAAAATATTCTCGCAAAGGCGCGGAGGCGCAAAGAATTACGTGACTTATTGTTAACTTAAACTGTTTCATTTTATCACTCAATTTAAAAATCAATCAAGATTTCTCTGTGCAACTCCGTGATGCTCTGTGCAACTCTGTGTAACAATTATTTCGCTGAGATTAACAGAGCACTTCATCTTATGCAAAAAGTCTTATAAAATTCCTATTTTTGCCACACTAAAAAACCAACAAATTATGAAAGCATATATATTTCCTGGTCAAGGTGCACAATTTTCTGGAATGGGTTTAGACCTTTATGAGAACGCTCCATTGGCGCAAAACTTATTTGAACAAGCAAACGACATTCTCGGTTTTAATATAACCGACATTATGTTTGAAGGTTCTGCGGAAGATTTAAAAGAAACAAAAGTTACCCAACCTGCCATTTTTTTGCACTCTGTTATTTTAGCAAAATCTATAGGTGATAGTTTTAAACCAGATATGGTGGCAGGACACTCCCTTGGAGAATTTTCAGCATTGGTTGCAAACGGCGCATTGAATTTTGAAGATGGTCTAAAATTGGTATCTCAACGTGCTTTGGCTATGCAAAAAGCTTGCGAACTACAACCAAGCACCATGGCTGCTGTTTTAGGATTGGATGACGATATTGTTGAAAAAATATGTGCCACTACAGAAGGTGTTGTGGTTGCTGCCAATTACAACTGCCCCGGACAATTGGTTATTTCTGGAGAAGTTGAAGCCATTAACAAGGCTTGTGAAGCTTTATTGGCAGAAGGTGCTCGTAGAGCTTTAGTATTACCTGTTGGAGGTGCATTTCATTCGCCTTTAATGGAACCTGCTCGCGAAGAATTGGCTGCTGCTATAGAAAACACCACCTTTTCCAAACCTAATTGTGCTATTTATCAGAACGTAACGGCAAGTGCTGTAACCGACGAATCTGCCATTAAAGCAAATCTAATATCTCAATTAACAGCTCCTGTAAGATGGACACAATCTGTGCAACAAATGATTGCAGATGGCGCTACATTATTTACTGAAGTGGGCCCAGGGAAAGTGTTACAAGGTTTGGTAAAGAAAATAGATAGAGAAGCACAAACCGAATCTGCCACTTTTGAAGCTCATACTTAATGAAATTAACTCGTAGAACTTTATTTATTTTTGCAACCATTATTGTTACGGTTGCTGTAGATCAAATTTCGAAAGTTTTGGTTAGAACCTACGTTGAAGCTGGTTCTTCATCACCAATTATAGGCGATTATTTTAGATTGCTTAATGTGGAGAACGAAGGTGCTTTTTTAGGTATGGGAAGCGATTTAAATGACACGCTAAAACTTATATTGTTACTGATTTTACCAGTTGTTGTTTTAGCATTTGTCTTAAGGCATGTTTTACAAGATAAGAGTTTAGACAGATGGTCTTTATTTGCATTTGCAAGTATTATTGGCGGAGGCATAGCTAATGTTTATGATCGTTTTGCTTATGGTAGTGTTACTGATTTTTTATACATAAGACTAACAGATACCTTAAGAACTGGTATTTTTAACCTAGCCGATTTATCAGTAACTACAGGAATGATAATTTTGGTGGTTATGATGCTTAAGAATAAGAAAAAAGAATAGCATTAATACCTCTTTGGGCAAGCCCACGAGTTATTAAAATTCCAAAAAAGACAAAAACAAAATTCCAAAAACAAGATACTAAAAAAGGGCGCTGAAAATTTCAGCACCCTTTTTTTTAATAATATCTAAACCCCAAGTTTAACCTCTAACCTTCTGTTCCCATTTCCATGCAGAACGCATTGCATCATCAAGTGTTAATTGTGTTTTCCAGCCTAATTCATTATTAGCTTTATTTGTATCGGCATATGCCGAAATAATATCACCCTCTCTTCGTCCCACAATTTTGTAGTTTAATTTTTTACCAGAAACTTTTTCAAAAGATTTAACCACTTCCAATACCGTACTGCCTTTTCCTGTTCCTAAGTTGAATGTTTCATAGTTTTCTTTATTTTTTCCTTTTAACAAACGCCCTAATGCAATCACATGTGCTTTTGCTAAATCTACTACATGAATATAATCTCTAATACATGTCCCATCCGGTGTTGGGTAATCATCTCCAAATACTGATAACTGCTCTCTTAAACCAATGGCTGTTTGTGTAATAAATGGCACTAAGTTTTGAGGCACTCCAATTGGCAATTCACCAATTTCAACAGACTCATGTGCACCAATAGGATTAAAATAACGTAACGCAATGGCTTTTAAAGTTGGTGTTACTTTACAAGTATCTTGAATTATTTCCTCACCAATTTGTTTTGTGTTTCCGTAAGGAGATTCTGCCTGTTTTACAGGAGCGTTTTCGGTAATTGGTAATTCATCCGCTTGCCCGTAAACCGTACAAGATGAACTAAATATAAATGCTGCTGATGGTAATTTTTTTAATTCCTTCAGAATATATACAAGTGTTGCAATATTGTTTTCATAATACAACAATGGTTCTTTCACACTTTCTCCAACGGCTTTACTCGCTGCAAAATGAATCACGCCTTTTACATCGTTATGCTTCGCGAAAAAAGCTTCAACACCTGCTTTATTTTTTAAATCCAATTTTTCAAAAATTGGTGTTTTACCTGTTATTGCAGTAATTCCATCAAGTACTTTTTCAGATGAATTTGATAAATCATCAATAATAACTACCTCGTAGCCTTCGTTCTGCAATTCTACTACCGTGTGAGACCCAATAAAGCCTAATCCTCCTGTAACTAATATTTTATCCATTTATAAATTTTATAATTGTTGTTGTAATAAATTCTATTTGTTCGTCGTCCAATTCTGTGTGCATTGGTAATGAAATCACATCTTTCACCAATTGATTGGTTACTGGAAAATCTGCTTCATTATAGCGTTCGTCTGCATATGCTTTTTGGCTGTGCAGCGGAATTGGGTAATACACGCCACAAGGAATATTCTTTTCACTTAAATGCTTTACCAACGCATCTCTATCAACGCCTTTCAACCTTAAGGTATATTGATGGAATACATGACAATCGCAAGTATCACAAATTTTTTCACATCCATTGGAAACCTTTGGCGTGATGACATGCTTCATATTTGCAAACGCCTCATTATACTTTTTTGCAGCGTTTTGTCTTGCCTTATTATAACTATTCAACTTTGGTAACTTAGCATCCAAAACCGCAGCTTGAATTGTATCTAATCTAGAATTTACGCCAACCACATCATGGTGATATCGCTCGTACATACCGTGGTTTACGATACCTCTTAAGGTATGCGCTAGATCATCATCATTTGTGAAAATGGCACCTCCGTCTCCATAACCTCCTAAATTTTTTGATGGAAAAAAGGATGTAGCACCAACATCCCCGATAGTTCCTGCTTTTGCTTTAGAACCATCTTTATAGGTGTAATTTGCGCCAATAGCTTGTGCATTATCTTCAATGACGTACAGGTTATGCTCTTTCGCAATTTCCAGTATCGCTTCCATATTGGCACATTGTCCAAATAAATGAACTGGTACAATCGCTTTTGTTTTTGGAGTAATCGCTTTTTTAACAGCTTCTATATTAATATTGAAATCATCTTCATTAACATCCACCAAAACTGGCGTTAAATTTAAAAGCGCAATCACTTCAACCGTTGCTGCAAATGTAAAATCTGCTGTAATTACTTCGTCACCGGGTTTTAAACCCAGTCCCATCATTGCTATTTGCAACGCATCTGTACCATTTGCACAAGGAATAACATGCTTTACACCCAAATAATACTCTAGGTTTTTCTGAAATTCATGAACCTTTGGTCCATTTATAAAAGCAGTATTTTCAATGACGTTTTGAATAGAAGTGTTAACAACATTTTTTATGTCGTTATACTGACCTTTGAGGTCAACCATTTGAATTTTCTCCATTTTTAAAATTTGAAGGTCGGTTTATTGTAAACCGTTAGAACTTATTTTAGTTTGTACTCCCAAGGAGTTCCCAAGCTATAAAATTACAAAAATCATACAAGCAATCCATAAAATTCCTGTAAAGAAATGTATTTTAGCGCGAAACATGACAACCTTGGGCTTTATTTATAATATTGGGATTCAATTTACTGGTTTTGTTTTAAAATGCATGGCGCCATTTAATGAAAAAATAAAACGCGGTGTTGCTGGACGCTCGAAAACATTTCAAATTTTAGAAAGTGAACTAAAAGAAACCGATGCTATACTTTGGTTTCATTGTGCTTCATTAGGTGAATATGAACAAGGCTTACCTGTTTTTGAAAAACTGAGAGCACATTATAAAAACCATAAAATTGTTTTAAGTTTTTTTTCGCCTTCGGGTTATGAGATTCGAAAAAATGCGCCTATTGCTGATGTTGTTGTTTATCTTCCGTTAGACACTAAAAAAAATGCCCGGAAATTTTTAGATTTAGTGCATCCAGAACTTACGATTTTTGTGAAGTATGATATTTGGCCTCATTTTTTAAATGAAATTAAAAAGCGCCGTTTAAGAGCTATTTTGATTTCTGCTGCATTCAGGAAAAATCAAATTTATTTTAAACCTTACGGACAATTATTTAAAACAGCCTTATTTTCTTTTGAACATATTTTTACCCAGAATGAAGCGTCCAAACATCTTTTAGCTTCAATAAACTACCACAACACAACTGTTTCTGGGGATACTAGATTTGACCGGGTTACTAATCAGTTAAAAATTGATAACACTTTAGATTTCGTTGAAACTTTTAAAGACGATAATTTATGCGTAGTAGTAGGTAGCTCATGGCCAGAAGACGACGCTTTATTTATTGAATTCATCAACACCCATCAACCTACTGATGTAAAATTTATTATTGCACCTCACAATATAAAATCTACCCAAATTAAAAACTTAACCTCTAAACTAAATACCAAAACTATGTTATATTCTGAAAAAGAAGGGAAGAAATTAGAAGATTATAATGTTTTAGTTATTGACACCATCGGACTGCTTTCAAAAATTTATAGTTATGCAGATATCGCTTATGTTGGCGGTGCTATGGGTACAACTGGCCTACACAACACGCTTGAGCCTGCTGTTTTTGGAGTGCCTATAATTATTGGCAAGAACCACGAAAAATTCCCCGAAGCACAAGCTCTTATTGATAACGGCGGTATGTTCTCTGTAAAAAACTTTAATCAATTTAATGCTGTCCTTTATCAATTAATTGAGCATAGTGACCTTTGTAAGGATTACGGGTCTCAAAATAAAGAGTTTATAAACAAAAATAGCGGTGCCGTAATCCAAATACTTGACTATTTACGTATATAGAGTGTTTTGAATAAAAAACAAAAAAGTATGGCGCAATTAAAATTTAACATATTACTTTTGCGCCACTAAATAATTAACACTAAAACAACAAAAATGAAAAAATTAATTTTAGGATCAGCTTTATTATTAGCATTAGGTTTATCATTTACATCTTGTAAAGACAAAAAAGCAGAATCTGCTGGAGACGTTTTGGATAACGCTATCGAAGCAACTGAAGACGCGGCTAAATCTGCTGGAGATGCAGTAGAAGATGCTGTTGAGGCAACTGGAGATGCTGTTGAAAACGCTGCTGACAAAGCTGGCGAAGCTATTGACAATGCTGCTGACAAAGCTGGCGAAACTGTAGATAAAGCAGTTAATGCTACTGAAAAAGCTGCTGATGATGCTGCAAATGCGGTTAAAAATGAAGCTGACAAACTTAAAAAAGCTGCTCACTAATTTTATTTGAGTACTTAAAGATTTGAACCACCTGATTTTCAGGTGGTTTTTTTGTGGTTTGTTATTCCATCCATAAGAATCAATACTACTTGAAATCCACACTTGAAAGTTGGTTGTAAATTTTATCGTTCTTGCTAACAACTGCGTCTTGCTTTAATTGAGATAGATACTCTTTATACTTTTCTTCCTGATAATACTCAAAAACTAAATCCTTTACTTTTTCATAGGGATAGTATTCCTTTTCCAAAGGCTGTGTCAATTTTATGATGTAAACACCTTCTTGGGTTCTTACCGTTTTTGTGTTTCCAAATTCCAATTCTAAGGCAGTTTCTTTAAGTATTTGGTCTGGATTGTCTTCGCCATGAATTGGGACAGAGTCATAAAAAACAAGGTTTTTATAGATAGATTTTGGGTATTCTTTTTTTAAACTTTTTAAAGAATATGTATTTAAAACTTTCTCGTTAAGTGCTTCTATTTCAAGTTTCGCTTCCTTATAAGGCATCGTTTGATATGGAAACCCAAATTGCTCTATTTCAGCCTTTTTTACATGACTGAATTTATCCTGTTTTATGGTTTCGTAATAATTTTTTAAAGTCCCAATGTTTGCTGAAAATTTCGCCTTTTTGATTTTTTCTGAAACCCTGATTTCCAGATTGCTCAACAGATAAAAATAATAGTCGGACATGGTTGTATAAACTTGACCGTAAACGGTCTGTCCAGACGCTTTTTTCTTCTGTCTTTCTTCATTATAGGCCTTCCATTGTTGTGTAAATTCTTTAAAATCGAAATTAGAAATGATATGGTTTTCAACCGCTAAAGCATGTATTCTTTTGGAATCTGTTACTTTATTATCGGTGCGGTTTTTTAAGTAATCAATAGGCGTTGTATTTCCATAAATTGTTGTCCAAAATTCTGGATGGTTATTAATGCCATGTTTCAAATAAAAATGATTGTAAGTCATGGCGATTTCCTTTTTTAAATGCAAGAGATACTCTTGTTTGTGGACTTTCATTCCATTTATGGCAATGACGGCAGAGTCTTGGGGCTTGAACAAAAAGGTAGTGTTATCAATTCTTTTTTCATTTTGAAAAACAGCAAACACTATCATGCCTGCTATGATTATCAATACTAAAAAAATGTACTTGTTCTTTTTTTTCACGATGATTTCTATTCTGGTTAAAAATAGGCTATAAATAATAAATTCCCCTATTTTATAAAAACAGAGGAATTGAATATCAAATTCGTTTGGTTTAGCAATTATTCCACAATTACTTTTTTAGAGACGGAATTTCCAGATTGATCGATAAATTTAAAGAAGTAAAAACCGCTCGTTAATCGTTTTATATCTAGTCCCGAATTTTTAATCGTTTGCATATTTGAAGTAGCACTTTGGATTTGTTTTCCGCTGATATCCATAATTTCAATACGTTCTACTTCTGATATATTTTGAAAATATACCCTATTGGTTACGGGGTTTGGATACACAATCACATCAGGTTTTTTTTTATTTACATCATCAACACTAAGATTGCCATCGGCTGTAACGACCAATACGGGTCGTAATTCAAAATTTGATTGCTCTTTACTGTGGTACTTCACAAAATTTTGACTTCCGGAAGGTGTTGACGTCAATGCAATAGAGATTATACCATCGCCGGAAACTTCTGAAATCACTTGGGTTTTCACATCCCATTCCATCGTAGCAGAAGTGCTACCCGTTTGTGTATCCATCACACTTCCTTGGGCTGGTTTGTTGTTCCAGGTAATGCCGGTTTCTGTCCAGCTATCATCTGCTACTATTTTTGCCTGGAATTGTGTTGCCGAAGCGGCCGTTCCCCCTCCGCTAGGTTCTAAAACCAATTTGGCATCTGTAATATTGCCTGCTGTTACCAAAGAGGACACATCAAATTTAAGATAGGCTTCTCGTGTAAAGCCACTACTAGCTACTTTTACCTGTAATTCGTCTTCCGTACCGTAATTATTATCATCATGGCTCCCATCCCTTACCAAAGCATCGGCCAGAACGGGTATTTTTATAGCACTCCCAGACTCGTTAACTTCATCGGTTACATTAATAATGAATATCTTATCGAAAATGCCACCATTATTATCAAGAGTTCTCACTCTTATGCTAAAACTATTCTGCAATTCATAATCAAAAACCTGGGTCGCAAAAAGCTGGTTGCCGGTAATGCTAAAGCTGGAATTGTCCACATCGCCATTTCCGCTGGTAAACTCATAGGTATGGGTATCTGTAGCGTCTGCATCCGTAGTACTAAAATCGCCTATTAAAGTGGGTGTTGTATTGTTTTCTTGTAAAGAGTTATTAGACAATTGAATATCGGTAGGGTCATTATTCACAACCGTATATGGGTGCTCTCCCGCGCCTATATCGGGAAGCCCGTAATACAAAGTTTCGCCCCAAAAATCCTGTCCGCCATTGTCATTTATAATCTTACCGGCATCCACACATGGCGAAGTAGGTTGCAATTTATAGCCCGTTAACACATTGGGATAATTGGCCCAATCTATATCCTGACCACCCGTGCCCGGATTGACAAGTAACGGGTTTGAAGTGATATAATCTGTCCCTAGAGGTGCAATATTATAAAAACAATTGTTCTCGAAATTAACGTTGTTACTGCTTCCCCAAGTGGATCCTGCATCTTCAAAATAGAAAATATTATTGTAAAAATCGGTGTTGAAAGCGGTACGCCCAATAGCCCCAGAACCGAAAACCGCTAGTTGAATTCCAGACTTCACATAGTGCGTATTGTTGTAAACGGAAGCTCTGGTCATTTCCTCTAACCAATTAAAACCATAAAAATAAATAGCCTTTTCATCGTTTTCTGAAATGTTATAGCGAATTACCACGTTTTCATTCACGCCTTTTTTCATAATGGCAAACCCCCAATAATTGTCATGGCTATAGTTGTATTGAATTTTTGTGTTCTTGCAATTATAATCGGCATCATAGCCACCTCGGTCCTTATCGCCAGTACCTTTATTGCCATAGGCTTCGTTATACTGGATTTTTACACCGTCGGTATTAAAACAAAACACGCTATGTCCCGTATCATATCTACTGGAATTCGCCAAAGTATTATGCTCTACAATAGCATCATCACTCGCTCTAATAATCATATTATTTCTGCCGGTATTGTTTATTCTGTTGCCTCTAATGACGATGTTTAGCGAAGGATATCTTGTTCCCGAGGAAATAGAAGCGTGTGTCGATTGGTTCGCAATACCCAGTCCGCCAACGTTTTCAATAACGTTATCCTCAATTTTTAAATCGTTGTATCGGGTTTGGTCAGTCCCAAATGCCGTCATATAAATACCACCTGTGTCTTTTGTTGCCACATCGCCATTTACATCATGGATGTAGCAATCTCGAATATAAATATGATTGGCTTCCATGCCACCAGCTAAATCCAATACGCCCAAGATGCCCCACAAATCGCCTTGATAACCAGTTGTGCCGTTGGTATTGGTAATTTCCAAGTTATTGACTTCCCAGTACTCCACATTATGCAATAATACCGTAGCGGCTGTGTTGGTCAACAAGCCTCCGCCGTTTAAAATGGGTTTATTTCCCGCTCCATACATATCCAGTACAATGGGGTTGCCCGCCGTTCCCGAACCGCTTAAAGCCACTTGTCCGTTCCAAATTTCGCCTGCCTTAAAATACAATTTATCGCCCGGGGAAAAGGTAAACGCACTTACTTTGCTTAGCGTTTGCCACGCATTTGCGGCGTCTGTTCCAGAATTGGCATCGTTACCCGAAGTAGCATCCACATAATAATCTGTTGCCCATGATGTTCCTGAAATTAGAAGCGTAAGGCAGAATAATAATAAGTAATTTTTTTTCTTCATAATTTTTTTGGTTTAATGTTTATAGCAAGAAGTCTTTTAAAATTTATTTTTTTTCACCATACAGCACAAAAATTTCATCTAAACCCGAATGTCTTTTTTTATTTGAACAATAGCCCAAATCTGTTCAGAACTAAAACAGCACAAACAAAGTTAACCGATGTTTTTTGCTTTTATTTAAACTTATGTCCTAATTGCTAGCACTTATGTTCCATTTTTGGGCAATCATCGGAGAAACATTGTGTTTACTGACTTTGCCCAAGAGATGCATCGTTTAAAACAACTGCTTTTCAATTATAATACTTTTCTGATTTGAATGGCATTCAAAACAGGGTTTCCTTTAACCGTTTCAAAATCTATGGTAATTCCTTTGCCGTTTGAAATCCCGATTTCATATTTTTTTGAAATGGCCTTTTCTGCTCCAAACTGTTCCGTAAGGTTTAAGTTTTTTTCTATATAATTACCATTAATGAGCACATTAAAAACACGGTCTGAAACACTTTCGGACACTTTATCGTCTCCTAAATTATAAATTAACTTTTCATGCTGAATGTCCGATTCCAATTCTGCCCAATGTAAAGAAATGACGTATTTCCCGTTCGGAACATCCGCTTTAAATTTTTGGATACCTACACGCTGGGTTTGATAAATAGGATCATCTTCTGAATCTATGATATCCAATTCCGAACTTGGCAAACTGCCATATTTTGTTTTCGGTCTATAAGGTTCGCCCCCAATATAGCCCCAACTTCCTTCTGAATATTCTTGTTCGGGAATCCATATGTGACTTTTAATTTTATCTTCATAAAAGCGTTTAGACCCGAGAAGCACATTTAGATTATAAAAATCATCTTTTAAGTTTGAAAACTGATGAGGTGCCAACCTAAAATCAACATCCAAAATATCTGCACATACTTTTGAATTGATGTTGCTTTTGGCTTCAAGTCTGTTTATGCCATTTAAAAATGGAATTGAAAAACGCGCGATATTAGCAATAACCTCGGCATTATACACCTTGTTATTATGTTTAACTTCCACCGATGTTCCATTGCTATATACAGTAACGGGTTGCGTACAATGGTTTGTTCCTGCTTCGGCGACACCGCCCCTAATATTCCATTTATTCTGACCAAATTTTACAATTGGTTCCTCAGAAAGCATTGTTTTATACAACCACCATGTATCTTTTTTTTCTCTATCCAACGTTGTGATGCCTTTTAAATTGGTGCGCGGTTTTGCATAACCTCTTGATTCTGAATAAAAATCGTTTAAATTCCAGATGTTAGCACCAACAATAAATGGGCGTTCCATAATAGCTTTTAAATAGTGTTCGTGGTAGGCATTGCCATATTCAACCGTATAATCAAATCGTTCCGGTTCAAAGGAGTGCAATCGCGGATGCACATCAGCGCCATATTCAGTAATGATTAGCGCTTGATTTGGGAAAAGCTCATGAAGGTTTTCTAGCGTTTTATCAAAATCTTCAAATTTACCACCATACCAACCTTGGTATAAATTCCATCCTAAAACCATGGGAACAGCTGTTAATCCAGCATCTTTGTATCGTTCTATTGCGCCGTGATTCGGAATCATGGTAGATCTATCTGGGTCTAATGCCCTTATATGATGTTCAATTTTTGAAGCTAATTTTGTGACATTTTTTGCATAGACCTCATACCTTTCTTTTTCGGTTTTTTGGCTAAAAGGCAATCGTAGAAGCACCTCATTCATATAAGCCCAAATGATTAAAGACGGATGGTTAAAATTTTGTTTGACCATTTCTTCTGCCATCAACAGACTGTTTTCTGTAAACGCTTCAGATTCCGTAATGGCATTCACGATAGGAATTTCCACCGAAGCTAAAATCCCCAATCTATCGCACATTTCGAGTACTGTTGGGTCTTGTGGGTAATGGGCTATTCTTAAAAAATTACCGCCCATTTCTTTTAGCAAGCGAACGTCTCGAACATGCATTTCGTCTGTTAAAGCATTTCCTTTTTTTAAATAATCCTGATGTCTATTCGTGCCAATTAATTTGAGGTATTCGCCATTTAAGAAGAAGCCTTTTTCAGCATCAAATTTAAACCATCGGCATCCTAAAGGTTGAATTGATTCATCTAAAACCTCATCTGTTTTAGCATCTTTTATTTGGGTTATGACTTGGTATAAATAGGGATTGTCGGGAGACCATAACTTTGGATTTTCTATGGAAAAAATTTCTTTTACCGATACGTTATTTTTATCTTTTTTAATATTTACTTTCTGTGTCTTTTCTGAAACTATTTGTCCTTCTTCATCTATAATTCGATTTAAAAGCTGAACCGTTCTATTTTGATTCGCCTTATTATTCAACAAAGAATTAATTTGAACTTTTGCTTTTTCTTTTGAAACTTCTGGTGTGGTAACATACACTCCCGACGAGCCATAATCATCCCTAGAAAAATGAACGCTATTAAGCTGAACAAGAAATACATCCCGATAAATACCTCCAAAAAACGTGAAATCTGCGGACAATGGCGGAATATTTTCATTATGGCTATTATCCACCTTTACGGCTAAAATATTCTTTTCGCCATAATTTAAAAATTTGGTAATATCAAAATGAAATCTGGTATATCCGCCTTTGTGGTTGCCTACCCATTTTCCATTTACATATACATCGGCTACTTGGTTTGCGCCCTCAAAATAAATTAGGGTTCGAGAATTATCTTCTTCTTTTTTAGCATCTATTTGAAGTGCTTTTTTATACCACCCAATACCTCTGTAATATCCTGGTGTATCATCAGTAGCATCTATATTATTCCAAGTGTGTGGTAAGTTTATGTTTTCCCAAGTAGCATCACTTTTTTCAACTTCAAAATCGCCATTGTGGAACTTCCAATTGTTATTAATCGTGCTTATCTGTTTTGATTGCGACCAAAGTGTCATGGTCGTTACAAATGCAACTAGTACTATAACTATTTGTTTCTTCATATTAAATAATCAGATTATTAATTATTTTAATTTTTACTTACCCGTTTAGCAACCCCAATTCCCCATTCGCCTGCCACCGAATAATACAAATACACCTCTTTTTTATCTATCAAAATGGCTGGATCTCTTAATTCGTGCAACCGCTTTTTTGTATAGCCATTTACCGATTTTTGTATGGGGAGTTCTGCCCCTTCATAATCTATTTCTGGTTTTAACACTTCTTCTGGGGCGCTGACTTTCCAATCGTTCCAAGACCCTTCAAGATTTACTACCGTTTTAAGAATCCGCTCTGGTGCATCGCCTTTTTGAGAATAAAAAATTACTAGATTATCGTCTGCCACAGCTACCGCTGAATGTCTGATTTTCGGTAATATCTCCACACCTTTCTCAAAGGGAGAAACACCATCTAAAGACCGATAAAACGTGCCGGAAACCAATGCATAATAATAGCCTTCATATTTAAAAACACGAAAATAAGAAGGGCCTAAAACGGTATCTGAAGCTTTAAAATCCAACCCATCTTTAGAAGTGCTGACAAAGGTTTTTTGACCGCCTTTATTTGGCGTAGGCCCGTGAAAGTACATTCTAATTGTTTTTGCGCCTTCATCAATGATAATATCTGGGGAAGCAATATGGCCAACTGCAGAAGTTTTTTCTAAATGAAGCACCCCGGGGCTGTAAACCGTCCATGGGCCAGTTGGGGTATTGGCATAAGCCAAACGTATATATTTTCCATGATGGTGGGCAAAATACATATAATAGTTTCCTAGTGGATTTTTTACCCATTTTGGCACTTTAATTACAGAAGGGCCGTTGATGTTTTCGCCCAAATCGCCTTCCAATCCAACCATTTCAGGATAAATCATGGGGTTGTTTTCTGAACGCACAAAATCAGAATTATTCCAATTTTTAATGCTGGACGTAGATACACATGACGTAATTCCCGTTAATATAAAAACATAACAGAGCGTCTTTAAAACATTAAAACAAGTCAATTTATTTTTCTTCATTGTCAAAATAACCAATTACCTGATAGACTTGGGTGTTCAGTTCGTTCATTTTTTTCATCATGGGCATCCATAGCTGGTGTTTTCTTGTTTATATGCTTTAGCATCTTTGCATCCAAAAAGGATAATTGCTAAGGTTATAAAAGCTATATTTTTCATGTGTTTTCTTATCATTTTAAAAAATCCTGCTTACCATTGGTAATCCATTCCTTCCCTGCTCAATTTCCAAGATTTCTTGACTTCCTCCAATTCCTTTCTCATCTTTTCTAACAACTCTGGTTTTTCGGATGCTAAATTATGTGATTCTGAAGGGTCTGTTGACAAATCGAAAAGCATCATATCTTTTCCAACATCTGGAATACAAATTTTATATTTGCCACTTATATAGGCATAGAGCTCTAAGTTTTTGTAAAGACGCTGATATCCAGAAACTATAGGGACGCTTCTTTCTTTTGAATCGGCATGCAACAAAACCGATTTAAGACTCACACCATCTAAAGGTATTTTTTTGTTTACAGGAATATCAAGGATATCAAGAATAGTTGGCAGATAATCTACAGTTGACGATTGATAGTCTGATACCTGGCCCGCTTTAATATGCTCTGGCCACACCACTACTGATGGCACCCGAAGACCACCTTCCCACATTTGGTGTTTATGCCCTCTAAAAGGTCCTGCCGAAGCAATGCCCTTTTTTGTAATGGGGCCTGACGGCCCATTATCGCTACAAAAGAAAATAATCGTGTTTTTATCGATGCGCTTCTCCTTTAAATAATGACGCAAACGTCCAATTTGTTCGTCCATTGCCGTTATGCATCCATACAAATGTTTTTGCTCCAAGGGCAAATCTGGATATTTTGCCAAATATTCTGGACCAGCAACCACGGGTTCGTGTGGCGTATGAAACCATATAGTAGCAAAAAAAGGTTTTTCTTCTGAAATGGATTGCTCTATAAACGGAATAGCTCTATCCACAATAATTCGGCTATCATCCCCATCTAGGTTATCGGTAACTAGTTTGCCATTCTGAATATAAATAGATCCGCCCCAAGAGCCATCTTCTTGCGCTCCCCAACTTGTCCACCCCTGTGGTGTTTTGGTAGGGTTCCAAGTGGGTACTGCACTTTTCGTGGCGAAAGTTTCATTATAGCCGTGGTGCCATGGCGGTGAGTAAACCCCTCTAGTTTCCACTTTGTCAGGCTGCATCCAACCTAAGTGCCATTTACCGAAAAAGCCTGTTTGATATCCTGCTTTTTTTAACACTTCAGCAATGGTTGTTTCCGCAGGTCGCATACCGCCAGTATGCGCCGCAAAAACACCTTGTCTAAAAGAATTTCTGCCTGTTAAAACACTAGCTCGCGTTGGAGAACATAATGGGGCTGATGCATAAAAATTGTTTAACGTAACACCATCGTTGGCCATGGTGTCTAAAAATGGGGTTATTATATTTTTATTCCCATTAAAACCAACATCTCCGTAACCCAGATCATCGGCCATAATAAGTATGATATTGGGGCTTTTGTTTTTTTGCATCAAATGTTGTCCAGAAAGGCTCTGTGCCATAATAGTAATTGGTAAAACTATTGCAAATCGGAAAAAAAATAAAGTTTTCATTTTTTATACTTTTTTATAGGGGAAACTTATTTTGACTTTTTTTATTCCAGCTCCTTTTTTAATGTGAACATTAGCCAACCTGTTTAGAATATAAAATTAATTGATATGTTTTGCTTCTTATTTATACGTATGTTCTAATTACTTAATAAAGAATAAAAAGACCAACCATTTTGTTCATTATTAAGATTTATTTATATCGAACTCACATTTTAGACTCTCGCTTTCAAGAATTATCAATTCAAATTGGTTTAAGAATCTTGTTATAGACTTTTTCATTAAAATCAAAAACAGCGTTTTTATTCAGGCTGTCAATTAATCGTTTATATCGATTTTCTTTATAGAAATAAGCCACTTCTTTTCGAACATTATCAAAGGAACGAAACTGTTTATTTATAGGTTTCAACAACTTCATTATATAAATACTTGAATTCATTTCACTTTTAGTATCTACTAATTTAGTTTCTCCAAATTTTAAATTTGAAGCATAACTCTTGATTATTCTATCTGGGTTTTCTTCGCCGTAAAGCTTAACACCATCATAAAATTGTTTCTGTTTATATGTTGCGATATTATACTGATTTTTCAACGCTTTAATGGTATTCGTTTTCAAGACTTCATCATAGGCTTTTTTTGCCATGCTAAAACTTTGTTTCCGTTGGGTTGAATTCTGATAAGGAAAACTTAAATATTCAACGCTAAGCGTATCAATATAAGTGAAATGTATTTTTTTAATGGTGTTGTAATAGTCTTGCAATTCGTTTTCCGATGGTACAAAAACAGTTTCGTCTAGCTTATCTTTTAAACGAATGTCAAGATTGGTTTGTACGTAAAAGTAATAATCTTTCATATTCGTTTCGATAGGGCCATAAACAATTCCGCCAGCATCATGTTTTAATTTGCGCGTTTTATTCTCAGCTTGCCAATCCTTTAAAAAAACCTCAAAATCAAATGGTTTAACAACATTCATTTTTGCAGCGTAATCCTGTACCACTTTTACTTGCCTTAAATGAGTATTTGTTTTTTCCCTTATATATTGTATGGGCGTTTCATTATCATGAGTTGATTGCCAAAATGTATTACTTTTTTCAATACCATATTTTTGAAAGAAATAGTTAAAAGTCATCGCTTTTTCTTCTTCCAGAAACATCATATACTCATCAATTGAAACAGGAATATCATTGATTTTAAGTACGGTTGATTCGGTAAAAACTAAAGCAGATTCCTTTTTTTGAGACCACTTATTACAAGAAATAACTAATAAACAAAGAATACAGCAACTCATTAACAGTACTGTATCCTTTTTTAAGGTTAAAACCTTTTGTGTTAAAAACATTAAAATTTATTGACGTTCATGTGCTCCAATATCTGCACTTCCATTGTATAACGTATTACCCCAAAAATCTTTTCCACCGTTGCCAGTTATATCTTTACCAGCATCAATACAAGGTGAACCTGCTTTTATTTTATAGCCGGTTAGTACATTAGGGTAATTACTCCAATCAATATCTTGACCTCCCGTACCTGGTGCTTCTAATAATGGGTTACCAGTTACCGCGTTTGTACCCCTGGTTGTAATGTTGTAAAACGCATTGTTCTCAAACGTACAATTATTTGGTTCTTTACCCCAAAGGCCTTCATTTGTTCCTTCAAAATAGAATATGTTATTATAAAAATTGGTGTTAAAAGGTGTTCTATCTCTAAAAACGGCAACACCCAAACCAGCTTTAACAAAATGGGTGTTATTATAAATATTAGCGCGTGTCATACCCTTATCGCCTTCAAAACCATAAAAATAAATGGATAGTTTATCGTTTTCAGAAATGTTATATCTAATAGTTACGTTTTCGTTTATAGCTCTTTTCATAATGGCATAACCCCAATTATTATCATGACTGTAGTTATATTGGATTTTTGTGTCCTTACAATTATAATCGGCATCAAAACCACCACGATCAGCCAAACCAATTGGTCCCACATTTCCATAAGCTTCGTTATATTGAATTTGACAATTAACGGTATTGAAATTAAATATACTGTGTCCTTTATCAAATACACTAGAATTGATAAGTCTGTTATGCTCTACAATAGCATCATCACTTGCTCTAACAATCATATTATTTCTTCCTGTTGGCCCTACCGTATTTCCAGTAATTTTCACATTTAAGAATGGATATCTGTCAGCTACTTTAACGGATGCATGTGGCGATTGCGTAGCAATACCAAGTCCGCCAACATCTTTTACCAAATTGTTTTGAATTTGAAGATCGTTATAAAAAGCAGGACTTGAACCATCTGCGGTAACATAAATGCCTCCAGTATCTTTTCCTGCAACATTACCATTAACATCATGAATATAACAGTTGCGAATATAAATATGGTTAATTACCGTACCATTATCGACGATAACACGTAAGCCCCATATTGGACCTTGTTGCGCTGTAGAACCATTTGTGTTTGTGATTTCAAGATTGTTGATTTCCCAGTAAGCACCATTTTTAAGTCTTACTGTGGTATTGTCATTTTCTGTAACGCCACCGCCATTCAAAATTGGCTTATTCCCTGTGCCATAATAATCAACAATGATTGGCTTACCATTGCTCCCAGAGCCACTAAGCAATAATTGACCATTCCAAACCTCTCCAGATTTGAACAAAATTTTATCTCCAGGTCCAAACGTGGTACCATTTACCTTTGATAATGTTTTCCAAGCTGTGGCTTCGCTGGTACCGTTAGCGGTATCATTACCGTTTGTTGCATCAATATAATAAGCTTTGCCATTTTCTGATACTACAGCTGATGTTTCAGCAGAGGAATCATTGGAGTATCCAGAATCACCATCAGTATTATAGGCTCTAACTCTATAATTATAGGAAGTACTTGCGTTTAGTCCAGTGTCACTATAAGCAGTTTCTCCTTTATTTGTTGTTGCAATTTGAGCATAACTTTCGGAACCCGTTTTTCGTTCTACTTTAAAACCCGTGGTGTTCTTAGAATTGTGTACCCAAGATAGATTAATTTCACTTGAAGAAATTGCAGTGGCACTCAAATTAATTGGTGCAGAAAGTGCTGATGGAGATGGGTTATCGGAATCAGATTTGCTACATGATAAAAGACTTATCGAGCCAAGAAATAAAAGTGTGATTTTTAAGATTGAATTCTTCATTTATTTAGCTGTTTAATTTTAATATTTTCAATACAATTTATGTTGTTTGTTTAATGATCTATATTGTCGTTTAAATAGTACGTTTGGAGCGTATAAAATGCTTTTTTTCGAATGCCTTGATTAGATATTAAGCCTTTTCGATTGTAATCTTTTTGCAAATCTTTGTTTGATTAAATTTACTAAAAGAGAAATGTTTTAATGCGTTTTAATGATTTCTATTTCATTGATCCGTTGGGTTAAAAAACTATCACCTTAATGGTTTGAAGGTGATAGCCATAACTAAAACTAAACAAACTCAATACTTTATCAATTCCATGCTATAGCGTAACGACTTTGAGGTCGTCAACAGAAATGGTTCTTGATGTGCTGTTGCTACTATATTCAAAATTAATTTCGAGATTACCTGTGCCATCGGCAATACCGGTTCTGGTTATTTTTCTGTAAAAAGATCGGTCGCTCAATCCGCCCCAGTCTTCAAAAGCCGCTTCGGTATCTCCAGTTACGGTAACGTCCATAGATCTACTGCTTGAACCATCAGGTCTTACCCAATAGGATACTTCGTAACTTCTTCCAGCCTCTAAACCAGAAAGTGCTATATTTATGACACTACCATTACCAGTAATACGAAATGCATTTCCGCAATCGCCAATACTGTTATCATCACACATAGCACTCGTTTTATTCGTTCTGATTCTGGATGCATTATTTCCAGAAGGTGCCAAATCATATACTGCCATAACAGTAGGATGCGTATTGTCGGAATCTGCAAAATCACTTGAGCTTATAGGGTCTCCATGGTCTAAACCAAATTCCATATTATTAAAATATACTTGAGTCCCAACCTCCAAAGGTTCGGGGGCAACAATATTTGCAATAACGTTAATGGTTTTAGTGATGTCTTTAGAATTGAGCATCACTACTGCCGAAACGGTTTCCTGCGTTGCGGTACGTTCTGGTGAAAAGGTTACAAGCCCTTTGTTGTTTATATTTGCCGCTGGAAACAGGTCTTTATCCAACGAAAAATTATCGCCTTCAATTTCCAAAAATATGGGAAACCCAAGTCCTATGCCTTTTACAACAAATTCTCCTGACCCACTAGAACCTGCTGGCACATCGCCCAAATCCAACGTTTCTCCAGAAACTAATTCAATATCTTGTGTCACAGGATCTTTGTCCTCGCAAGAAAACAACGAAAAGACCATGACCACAAGCAATACTATGTTTATATGTAATTTCATAATTTTATTTTTTTATAAATTAATAACCTACGTTATTTTCTATTTTGTTATCTAAATTAGCATCTATAAATGATTGTGGGATAGGGTATAACTTATCTCTGTCTGTTAGCTTACCAGATGCATTGATGTTGTGCATGTTTGTTCTTTCCATCCATTTATTGTTTCTAAGTAGCGTATATCTACGTTGTTCTTCAGAGAACAATTCTCGAGCTCTCTCGTCTAAAATAAAATCTAAGGAAATATCTCCAGAAGCTACGAATGGTGCATTAGCCCTTGATCTTAATTCGTTGATATACTTGGCAGCATTTTCTGAATCTGAATTTTTAAAATAAGCTTCTGCCAATAACAAATAAGTGTCAGCTAACCTTAAATATACTTGGTCATTATAGGATCTTGTACTTCTAACGTCAATATCGTGTGACCAATCCCATTTGCGGGTATAGGGTCTGAAACGATCTCCTAGCGGATCAACTGGCGTAAAATCTAAAGCGATGTTGCTTCCAACAGTTCCTGCAGAAGAAGGATCCTCTGGTTTGATTGTAAAAAATGTTCTCCAAGCAAATTCGCTCCCGCGGTCATCGACAACATTTCCATTGATATCTTTATCATAAAGGTCTAACATAAACTTTGTTGCAGATAATCTTGTTTGTCCTCTTCCGCCTCTATCAACTGTTACTGTTAATCCTGGTGCGCCTCCGCTGGTACTGCTATACTCGCTCATAAACCAACGTCTCATGATATTATGACCTTCACCGCCCTCAACTTCATAGGCATTCTGAAACACCCATAGGGCTTCTGTATTCCCTTGGCTTGGGTTTGCGTTTCCTTCTAAAAACATATCAGTATAAGGAGTTCCTGGATTTCCAGAATTAACGCCATAACGGGAGGTTACTAATGCTTTGGGGCCGTTTATGGTTGCAAGTGCTACCGTAATTGCTGCAGGATAATCGCCTTCTTCTATCAATAATTCAGCAAGATAGTGTTGTGCAACTGCCCTAACTATTTTACCGTTGTTTGTATGGTTTTCAGGTAAATTTATGGCAGCATACTCCAAATCTTCTTTCATTTGAGCCTTTATGGCAGAAACCGCATCACGTTCCCAATCCAGCCTTATATTTTCGCCAGTCGATTCGTTAACATTTAATGGTACGTCTCCAAACAAATAAGTTAAATGTCTGTACGCCCATGCTCTTATGGTACGCGCTTCTGCAATGATTCGTTTTAGACTCTGATCATCGATATTTAGACTTCCTGAGTTCTCAGCTCTGTTAATTATGGTATTGGATGCATTGATAATTTCATATAGCCAATTCCATGTTTTAGAGAAATAAGTTTGGGCATCACCACCAATAACTTGGTCTCCCCAGTCATTTAAAAATCTTTCGGAATTCCATGGGCGGTTTCCATAAATAATATCTGTACCTCCCATCATCATAGCGGCAATAAGGTTATTTGAACTTCCCGATGGGCTGTT
This sequence comes from Algibacter sp. 2305UL17-15, assembly GCF_040720935.1. Classification (NCBI taxonomy): domain Bacteria; kingdom Pseudomonadati; phylum Bacteroidota; class Flavobacteriia; order Flavobacteriales; family Flavobacteriaceae; genus Algibacter; species Algibacter sp. 2305UL17-15. The sequence continues at coordinate 95,337 of NZ_JBFDAE010000007.1, read as the reverse complement.
ATCGGTTGGTACACCAGCTCTTTCCATTCGAGCTAATGCATATAATCCGTTAAGTCCTGCATCAAAACCTGCCTCGTCAACATATAGATTATCTGCCGCAATAATATGTGGCGTGTTTTGTTCTAAAAAATTATCGCTACATGATACTATTGTTAGCAATAAAGCTAAAAATGCACCATATGATTTAATTATAAATTTCATATATTTTTTCATTTCTAAGAAGATTAAAGTGTTAGGTTAAGACCCAAAATAAATTCTTTTTGTAATGGTACAGAACGCTGACTATTAAGTTCAGGGTCCAAACCATCCCAATCGGTAATTGTGAATAAATTTCTTGCTGTAAAATAAAGTTTTAAGCTTCCATTGGAATCACCAAATAGGCTTTCATTAAATTTATAAGACAACGAGATGTCCTTTATTCTAATAAAATCTGCTTTTTCAAAAAATCCAACATTGTTTATATTGGCATCTTGATGGTTTCTGTGGAAGGTATTTATAGGGTTGTCTGGTGTCCAGTAATCTAACACATACCAGTTTCTTCTAACACCTCCAAAAACATTTTCATCTTTTGTGGTATTTCTTTTTGTTACACCACCAACACCATGCATAAAAATATTTAATGATACATTTTTATAGGTAAACGTATTGTCAAGTCCCCAAATAACTTTTGGGTCTCTCTGGCCTTGAATCACTCTATCGTCATTTGCCGATATGCCAAGTATGGGATTGCCAGCATCATCTACTGGATTGTTAACATCCAGAACACGAACATCTCCTGGTACTGCACCCGGTTGCGCTGAATTAGCAATGTCATCATTTTGTTGCCAAATACCGTCAAATTTAAAACCGTAATTAGAACTGATAGGTTGCCCAATGAACAGCCCGTTGGCAATATCGTCCTGGTCGCTCGCAAAAAGAGATACAATTTCATTCTCATTATAAGAGAAATTTCCAGACGCTTTCCAATTAAAATTCTTGGCATCTACAATGGCGCCCCCTAACGCTATTTCAATACCTTGGTTTTGGGTCTCGCCAATGTTTTGAGTAACTTCAGTAATACCGTGAACAGATGGAATCAATCTATCTAACAACAAATCGGATGTTCTTGCTCGATAAGCGTCTATGGACAAATTAAATCGATTCTTTAAAATTCCTAAATCGACACCTAAATTATACGTCGCTGTTGTTTCCCATGATAATCCATTATTTGCCAACTGACTTGGTATGAAACCTGGAGCGGTTTCTTCAAAATTCAAATAAGACCTATCGGTTAATCTTGAAAGATTGTCATATGGGCCTACTGCTTGATTTCCATTTTCTCCATAAGAAAAACGTAATTTCAAGTTATTTACAATGCCTTCTTTCGGAAAAAAGGATTCCTCACTAACTTTCCAGCCTAATGCTACAGATGGAAAAACACCGTATTTTTCATCATCTCCAAATCCAGAAAATCCATCTCTTCTTACAGTAAACGTAGCAAAATATTTGCTTTTATAGTTGTAATTAAGTCTTCCCATTTGAGAAACAAGTGTGGTTTGCTCAAATATTGTTCTATGGGTTAAGCTAAGTGCTTGCTCTAATTGGTAATGGGTTAGCAAATCGCTTTGAAACCCAACACCCGTAGTTCTATTTGATTCATATTCATTTTTTTGAGAACTATATAATCCTGTAAAAGCAATTGTATGGTCGCCAAACGTTCTATTATAATTTAATATATTTTCTAAAAGAAAGTTTGATGATACCCAATTTTCAAGTCTGGCTTCACCATTACTTCTAAAACCTCTTGCTGTATTTAATCCCCAATACCTACTTTCGTTTCTTGAGTTATATTCTACACCAGTATTTAAACGAAAAGATAAACCTTTAATAAAAGGAAATTTGTATTCTATAAAATTAGCTGTGAATATTTTAAAACTTATATCCGTATTGTCGGCTAAAGTAGGCCCTAATGGATTTTCGAAAAACTCATCTTCTGGCCATGGATTTACCGTTAGATTTCCTTGCTCATCGTAGGCTGAAGTAAGAGGGTTTGTAAAATAAGCACCAGCAGACTCACTTCCAAAACTAGGTGATAAACCAGACCTATCAATTCTAGTTAACTGCGTAGAAGACCCAAACTTTAAATCGTCTGTAATATCTATATTCACATTTGCTCTTAATGACCCTCTTTTAAATTCATCATTAATGGCAATACCTTTAACATCCTGATAGCCAGCAGACACATAATAATTCGTTCTATCTGTAGCACCCGAAACAGACAGGTTATGGTCTTGTTTAAAACCAGTACGTGTGGCTAAATCTAACCAATCGGTATATTCTCCAGCAATAAGCTTATCAATTTCAGAAGATGTTAACTCATTAGGCTCCCTTGTTTCTTTAAATGCAGCAAACCCTTGTCCGTCATATATTTCAGGAATATTGGCAATCTCATTATATCCAGAATAGGAACTAAAAGAAATTTTGGGCTTTCCTCGTTTTCCTTTTTTAGTATCGATAAGAATCACACCATTGGCACCTCTTGACCCGTAAATAGCGGTTGCCGATGCATCTTTTAAAACACTAATGGATTTTATGTCATTAGGATTTATATCAGCAAGAGTTCCTGAATAAGGAATACCATCATATACAATTAACGGCGAATTGGAAGCGTTTATGGAATTTCTACCACGTATTAAAATACTAACATCGTTTTGTTCCGCACTAGAAGAATTTTGATTGATTGTAATCCCTGGAAGCGCACCTTGTAAAGCTTGAGCAAAGTTGGTATTTGGTTTCTCTTCCAACCGTTCTTGAGATATTGAAGCCACAGAACCTGTTACATCACTTCTTTTCTGGGTTCCGTACCCAACAATTATTACTTCGTCCAGTTGTGCATTATCGGTTTCTAAGCTTACATTGTATGTTGTTGTATTGCCTACCACAACTTCTTTCGTTTTAAAACCCACATAGGAAAACACCAAGGTTTGTCCGGTAGTTGTAGTAATACTATAGTTACCATCAAAGTCTGTACTAGCTCCATTAGAAGTGCCTTTTACAATAACATTCACTCCCGGCAATGGCATATTGGAACGATCTGTAACAGTTCCTGTAATCTTTTTATTTTGGGCAAACCCAGTAAAGGCAAGCAAAACAAAAACCATACAGGTTAGTTTTAAGAGTAATTGATTTTTCATCATAAAGTTTAGTTTAGTTATTAATTTTGGTTTTTCTTGTCAATTCTTGTCAATGCTTATTGTGAAATAATCGGTGTATCGTACGCCTTGAACTTTTTTTCTATTCGCTTGCGCTGTTTAAGAACCGATTTAGGTTGTAAAAAAATTGCCAAAACAATCTAGAGGTTGTAAAAGATGTTTTAGCATGAATGTGATAAACGGCAAAAATTTACTCTCCCAAATCTACAAGTTAGAATGGTCTAAAATTTTGACTATTGTTCCCATTTCCTTGTAATTATGTAACATTATGGTTGCCATGTTCCAGAAAACAACATGTGTGCTAATTTTATTTCAGGGATATGTATAGCGCGCACTTATTATTTAGTACTTTAGTTTCTTCAGAATGTTTATGAAAAACTGGTTATATAGCTTATTTTTTTCTTTGGTTTCCTTGGTGCTTTTCGGCGCGAACGACCCACATATTTCATTATCAAAAGTAACTCCAGATGGTGGTGTAGCCTATTCGCAGGTCACTTCAATTATTGAAGACACCCAAGGTTTTATTTGGTTTAGCACCAACAATGGCCTTTTTTCGTATAACGCTATCAATATTAAGCGGTACAGTTATTTGCAGAATGACCCAACCACCATTTCTACCAATAGAATCAATACACTTTTTAAGGATGCGTTGGGTAAGTTGTGGGTTACTACCGAAAATGGTTTATGTTCCTACAATCCTAAAAAAGATAATTTTAATAGACACGCCGTTCGCGACCAGAACGACCGTTTTATTGGCAAGAATATTATTTCTTTTTTCCAAGATCACAACGATACGTATTGGTTTTTAGACGAAAATGGCATTGCTACTCTTAACCCTGAAAATAATAGTGCGTTTTACAAGAACACACCCAACAAAAACAAACGCATAACCTTTGCTACCATTAACGCCGAGGGCACCATTTGGGTATTTTATGAAGATGGCGCTATTTATTATTTACCAAAGGATTCCAACACCTTTCAGTTTTTTAAAAAAGGACTTAAAAACGCTGTTCGTTCGGTGCTTTTTGGTGACGACATTATTTGGATAGGTTATCATTCCGAAGGATTACTCGCGCTGAATATGAAGGACGGGGCTATGTACCATCATTTCAATTCAACTATAAAAACTGACACAACCCCTTTCCCAAGTAATAGGATAAGAAGTTTGGTAAAGGATGAGAACAATTTTATTTGGGCCGCTACCGACAATGGTGTCGCTATTATTGGGAACAACACAATTAAATCCATAATAACCAAACAAAAATATGCTGAACTGCCCCACCATTCCATTTGGTCTTTGTACAAAGATTCCAATAAAAATATTTGGATTGGCACTTGGTTAGGAGGGTTAGCGTTTCATAATACATACAATAATTCATTTCAGCATTTTACACAATCTACCTCAAAAACCTCATTAAACAGCAATATCATTAGTTGTTTTTCCCAAGTGCCCAATACCCCGGATATATTGGTCGGGACAGATGATGGCGACCTTAACTTATACCATCCAGAGACCAATATTTTTAATACTATTCCTGTTATTTGCGAGGGCGATACCATTCGGAAAATTAAATCCATAACCTATGATAAACACCAAACCTTATGGGTGGGGACGTATAAAAATGGCGTATTGTTCCGAAAAAAAAATCAGCATACATTTACCCGTTTAACACCTCCTTTTTCTGTTGGGTTTCAAGTCTTCGATATGTTGGCTACCAACGAAGGCTTGTGGGTCAGCAACTATCCCTTAGGCGTTTACTTTTATAATTTCGAATCGGAAACATTTACCCAATACGCCCATAATCCATTGGATATCAATTCTATATCAAATAATAACATCCGACATATTGTTCAGGATAAAAAACAAAACATTTGGTTTGCTACTGAAAATGGTCTTAATCTATTAAAAAAAGGAAGTACGCAATTTATACGCACCTTCCATCAAAAAGACAATCCTAACAGTATTTCGCACAACTATATGCATCATATATATGAAGATAAAAAAGGAATTTTATGGTTGGGCACCAATGGCGAAGGTTTGGATAAATTCAACCCCGAAACAGGTTTAGCTGAACATTTTACGATGAAGGATGGCTTAAATGGGAATGAAATTTTTTCCATCCTTCAAGATGAAAATGACAATCTGTGGGTTACTACGGAAAATGGACTTTGCAAATTCAATCCAGATTCAAATAGCACCCAATCCTTTGTGAGCAACAAAGGGATTCAAAACAATCATTTTTACCCGATGGCCGCTTTAAAATCGACTCATGCCGACTTATATTTTGGTGGTTCTAACGGGTTGATCCGATTTCAACCCAACGCTATCAGCACCAATCCTGTCGCCCCTACTTCAACCATAACAAAACTTTTTATTCATAATGAAGAAATCCTACCTCAATCCAACAATAAGATTTTAAAGGACATCATTAGCAACACAGAATCTTTAAAATTAAATCACAAACAAAACGCCATCAGTTTTCAATTTACCTCCAATAATTATATCAATCCGCAGAAGAACACCTTCAAATACAGGTTAGCAGGTTTTGACAACAAATGGATTACAAGTGGTTATAATGGACAAGCCACCTTTACAAACGTTCCTCCGGGCAATTATGTTTTTGAAATTGTGGGCGCAAATAATTATGGAATTTGGAACGACACCCCGACACAAATTTCCATTGAAATCACACCCCCTTTTTGGTTAACTTGGTATGCTTATTTACTGTATGGTTTACTTTTTATAGCTTCTGTTTACATCTTTAGAAAACAGGTTATCAATAGGCAAAAATTGAAATTGGCAGTAAAAATGAGCGAAATACAACGGGAAACGGAAGAAGAATTGCACCAAATGAAATTGCGGTTTTTCACTAATATTTCGCATGAATTCAGGACTCCGTTGACCTTGATACAAGGTCCCGTGAACCGTTTGTTAAAAACCAATACAGAAAATGACTTTGCGGGAAAACAACTGTCGCTCATAAAAAACAATACCGATAGGTTGTTAAGGCTCATCAATCAGTTTCTTGATTTTAGAAGAATAGACCACGGGAAACTAAAACTGAACCCAATTCATACCGATATTGTGTCCTTCTGCAAGAATGTCTTCAATTGTTTTGAAGCACATGCCCATCATCGCAATTTTAAGTTCAATTTTATTTCGGAAACGCCAAGTCTGAACATGGATTTTGACACCGATAAATTGGATAAAGTATTGGTAAATCTATTGTCCAACGCCTTTAAGTATTCATCGGACAATGGCAGTATTTCAGTAAAAATACAGTCCAATACAAAAACCGAAAAGCATCCTAATTGGAACCATTACACCATCGGGGACGATATTGTTGAAGATTTTATAGAAATAAGCATTACAGATTCTGGATACGGGATGTCTTCGGAAGATTTACCAAAAATATTTGAACGCTTTTTTCAAATCGAAAACAACCATAACACTATTACTGGGACTGGGATTGGGTTATCATTATCCACAAATTACATCGCGTTACATGGTGGACAATTAATTGTGAGTACCTTAAAGGATGAAGGGACTGTATTTTATATTTATCTTCCACAACATCAAGCAAATACGTTTACGGACGCTTCTGAAAAAAGATTAAAGCCAACTACTTTTGATTTTACCTCCGAACCATTAACAAATACGGACACCAAAACAAAAACGGATGTATTAGTCGATAACCAAGAAGCCTTAGTTTTAATTGCAGAGGACAACCCAGAACTGTTGGATTTTTTAGAAGAATCCCTGCATAACCACTTTAGGATAGCCAAAGCAAAAAACGGAAAAGAAGCGCATGATTTAGCCATGTCCCTGTATCCAGATTTAATAATTTCGGATATTATGATGCCAGAAATGGATGGGATTCAATTATGCGAAAAGATAAAAAATGATATTAGAACGAGTCATATTCCAGTTATTTTACTCACAGCTTTAGATACAGTTCAGGATAAAATTACGGGACTGCATTCTGGAGCAGATGCCTATGTGCCCAAACCTTTTAACGATGACTTTTTAATTGTTCAGATTAATAATTTACTGAATTCCAGAAAAATGCTTCGTGGATTGTTTGCATCCCAACCAGATGCATGGGAAGCCAATTCGGAGACATTAAGTTTAGATAAAAAACTACTTAATAAGGCCATACAGACTATTGAAAACAACATGACCAATACTGATTTTACGGTAGAAGATTTTGCAAAACACCTAAACCTTAGCCGTACACATTTACATAGAAAACTAAAATCACTAACCAATCAATCTGCTACCGAATTTATTAGGAACATACGACTAAAACATGCCATAAAGCTTATGAAATCTGGCAGTTATAAGATTAATGAAATTGGGTATGCCGTTGGGTTTAACTCGCATAACTATTTTACCAAAGCATTTAAGAAAGAGTATGGTAAATCGCCTAGTGAATTTATAAAGGAGCATTTTAGGTTGCAGGATCGTTGATTGAAAGAGCATGCAATAATTAATGCTGATAACACCTCCCGTTTGCGTTTTTAGTCCTGCGCTTACAACGAGAACCAGATTTGGTTTTTCCTGTGCATTGGGTAGCTGTAGTTTTTTTGGTTGTCGTTTGGTAGTTGCTATTATTTGTTAAAGCGCTAGAACTTGATATTTTCGTGTTTTTTGTATTTGGTTTGCAAACCGAACATGCAGTATAACCAAATTCCTTAGCTTTTTTTAAGATAATTTCCTTTTTTGAATATTTAAGATATTTGCAATGTGCTTTATGGTACTTTTCGCCAGTTTTTGTGGTATAAACAGTTTGGGCGGTTAAATGACTTGTAAAAACAAAGCATGTAACAAAAAGAAAGATTTTTACAAGTTTCATGGTTTTACTTTTTTCTTTTTATGGCTTCTCCATTCCCAGGGCGGCATTGCATTTTTATCTTGCCATAAGCCAATTTTAATAACTTTTGCTTCGTCTTCTAAAACCTGTAAATAGGTGTCTTTAGAATATTTCACATAATGCCATGCAAAACCGTGTTTTACAAGTTCATGGCTAAGGTTTAAAGAATCATTATAAATCACATTACAAATAAAGCGTCCGTAGCGGTCTTTTTTTAAATAGTCCAGTGTTACGTTTTTACCAAAAATAGCTTCCGAAGTAAACTGTTTTGCCTTTGTTGAAAAGGGTTGTTTCCTTTCGGGACAATCTATATTGGCTACCCTTACTTTTATGAGTGTGGAATCTTTTGTTAGGAGTTTGAAGGTGTCGCCGTCTGTTATGGCGGTGACTTTGCCTGTCAATATTTGCTCTTGTGAATAGCAATTTAAAGCAATAATAAAAAGTAAAATGAATCGATACACTTATTTTAATTTAAGAAGTTGGGCATTTCTGGATATGGGACAAAGCTATCAAATAATAATTGTAAACTGTCTCTTAATACTAAACTGAAAGCTATTAGTATAACTGCAACAAAAACAGCTATACCAATTCGGTTGTTCTTTATTTCGTTAAACACTATTAGTCCGATGAAAAAACGTTTTGAAAGCTTTATGGCTAGAAAACAGATTATAAATGCAGAAACCATTGCTACAAGCAAGAGAACCGAAATATGTTTTGCAGATTCTAAGATATACATCCATGAACCTGAAATATTATCTAAAAGCTTCAAGGTAGAAATTATTGGTGTAATGAGTCCAGATATGATGTAGAAAACTGAAATTACAAGACCACCTGTAAAGATTCCATAAGCTGTGTTATAGTCTTCAATGTGATATTTCTTGGAGATAAATCGTTTTATAAACCAAAGAGTTACCAATAGGGTAAGTACTGATATAAGTAGAAAAACACAAAACTGTATTAATCCCATTTTAAATACATGTTGTTCCATAATTAATTGTTGTTAGTTAGTAAATGTACGTTCCATAAGTTCATATTTGATGATTTTGGGTCTAGAATACCAGGTTCAAAACCTGATGCTGTAGTTTCCCAAACATAATATTTTCTCCCTTTTATCACTTTATAAGTTCCACTATACGGTAAATTGATGGCAATTATGGAGTGTTGATAGGATAGGCTTCCTAAAACGGCTACATCAAATCCAAATTTTGAAAGTATAGTGAAAAGCATTACAGTACGTGTATCGCAATCACCTTTTAAATTTGCTGTAAATTCTACAGGGGCTTGAATCCCGTATTTAATATCTCTAATGCAACATTGTGGGCACTTGTCTAATTGATGTTTTATAAAATCCTCTTCATAAGAATCTTTATTGCAATCGTGTTGCATGACTAAGGCATATGGGATGTCCTGAATACAGGACACAACCATTTCAGCAAATTGTTTTCTATTTAGCCCATTTGCTTTACCAATACTATCAAAAGTAACATAGATATTTTCCAATTTATTTCTGTCATTTTCTATTAATGAATTGTACAATAATGACCATTGATAATCATTGTATAATTTGAAATCAATTTGATTTCTATGCGCTCTTGATAATTTATAATCAGATTCTAAAACACTTAAATTTCCTTTATACAAATGATTGTCATAATCTCTCCATATACGTTTATGGCTAATTAAAAATGTACTGTCTTGTAGTTGAATTTTTTGTGCTTTTTCTTCAGCGGAACTCACTTTTTGCTTTGGCTTTATTGTTCTTTCGGAAGAACTATTCGTAACAGAAGAATAGATGCCTGTTATTAATGAAATGAAAAACATGAACACAACAAAGTTAACCAACAATCTAAATACCCAACCGAGGATATTGATGATAACTGATGTGAAAGTTGAAAAATATGTGAGTATAAAATAAAGCGCAGCCAAAAATGCAATTAGGATAATTCCAGGAAGTCCTATTGCAGCTAAAAACAGAGCCCCAAAACCAATCATTATTATCCATCCAAAAATTTCAGAATAGCCTGTGGTGTTATATGTTGAAAATATTTCTCGTTTTTTGGTTGAACTATCTTCTTGTTCTTCAACATAGTCTATATAATCTTCTGAAATTAACTGCGGACAATTGCATTTTTCTAAGGTATGATTACAATAATCGCAAACCTCAACCTCTATAATTTCCTCTTTATCTGTAGTGTCAATTAAATATCCATAGACCACACATGTAAAAGTTCCAAAAGTCTGGTTATCTTCCTTGTTTACATCTTTTATAGTAATGGACTTTACTTTAGGCTGATTGATTTTAAACTTAAACGCATCAAAATCGGTTACTTTTTCTTCTGTAACAGAAATAACATTTTCGAATTGATCTTGTAAAAAATGAATTTCAGATGCTATAGATTCATATGCTTCCTCAGAAATGATTTGAACATAATGGATTTCTCCTTCATAAATATGAATATCATAATATTTCGCAGTATTTAAAAATGATTTTCCATCGACAAAATCGCCATGGTATTTACCAACAAAATTGCCTTTTAAAAACGTTTTACGCTCTATTTTTTTGATGACCTTAATCTTCTTTGTTCCCATACAAATGTTTGATAAAGTCTGTTTCTAATCCTATAACGCGTTCATCTTTAATCTTAATGGTATTAAATGGCGGGTCTTCATAATTCTCAACAACGTTTAGTGCTTCGCCAATAGAATTGCTGAAAGCTTTTGGATAAAATTGCTTGAAAAACCGATACTCGTCTTCGATGATTTTCTCTTGCACTATCAGTCGTTTTCTGTTATAAAAACCAGATGGAGATGTTGTAAATTTCAGTATAAATGGTGTTAAAAATAAGATGACTAAAAGAATGGTCAATAACCATATTTGAGGATGTTTTTCATTGATAAGAATCAGGCTTCTAATAAAATATGGCGAATCATTCAACAAAAGTTTGGTTTCTTTTAATTGTAGTGCTTTTTCATTTTTTAAAAATGTGAGTTTATTAATAAGAAAGTTTTCTTTAGTTTCTGCATCTACAATAAGATTTTCACTAATTTTTTTCTGTAACTCATCAAGTTCCTTTTTCACTATTGTTATTTCATTATCGAAATATAATGTGGTTTTATTAAGTGATTTTTTTATTTCTATGGCTTTGAATGTTTCCACTTCGCTCGATACTGCTTTGTCTAATAGTATCGTTTCTAATGGTTTGATTACTGTTAGACTAATGAGGATGATAAACAAAACACGAATGCCCAAAGAGATATAATAACCAAAGCTATAAGTTAGTTTTTTTGCTGAAAGCGTTATGATGTTTAGCCGATAGATATTAATAATCATCATAGTAAACACCAATCCAATTACCCAGGACATAACTGGAATTTTGAAAAGTTTATTAAACGTATGATGATATGAGATAACACTCAGCCAGAACAGCACAAATACCAAAATACCACTACATAAAAACCGAACTTTAAGTTTCTTTTTTGTGTTTTTGAGAATTTGAGGGTCTTCGCCTGAAACCTTCCAAAAAAAATGATATAGAACTTGACCTATTCGCATTTAAGCCTCAGAAATGTAATCGTCAAGATTATTGTTTATCTTTTCTTTTTCCTTTTCTTTCCATTTTTCAATGATGTAATCACTCAATTCGGTTTGTGCTTTTATAAGCATCATTTTTTCCTCTACTTTTTTGTTGGCTTTATGGTTTATAATGAGGTTGCGTTCTTGACCTTGTTTGTCTTTGTAATAATCGTATTTTATTTGAATGCCTTCATCTGCTTTTAAAAGTTCGCTAACGTTATCTGACATATAATCGTATGGGCTTTTAATAAGCATCATTTTAAAGAATATGGGTGTTAATTCAATAACAACAAACAAGAGTGTGATGAAAAATGTAATCCAAAAACCTGCGACTTCATGTGCTAAATGAATCCGCTCAAGCAAACCGTCTAATCCACCTGCGACTTGTTCGTTTTTATCCAATTCAATTGCCAATTCATTTTGTAATTTTAGCTTTTCAGAAAGGAGTCGATTCATTTCTGCTTTATTAACTGCGTCAAAATCATCCAGCTCTAACTCCAATTTATCAACCTGTTTCTCTAGAGCCTCAGATAATCTTCCCTTACCAGGTACAGTCCCAGGTAGTTTACCATTTAATTGGTCTGAATAATCTTTTTCGGCTTTTTTTATTCTTTCAATTAAATCAACTCTTTTTTCTTCAATTTTGTTCAAATCTTTTTCAATAATTGCAAACCTATCATCATAATTTACTTTAGTAGCTTCTTCATATTGTTTTCGTTTTTCTAACTGGGCTTGGTGTAGTTCTGCATCAATTTCAGATTTAAACATTCTAATTTCCATTGGTTTAGATATCGTTATAGCAATTACCAATCCCATAATTATTCTTGGAATCGAACCCGTAAATTCTTGCCAAGTAATGGCTTCTGTTCCATCGCCTTTACCTGTTGCTGCAACAATAAATCGGTCTATATTAAAAATAATCAATCCCCAAATAATTCCAAAAACCAAAGACATCAATGCTGTCGGAAAATGGACTGCATTATCTAAAGCAGAACCCTTTGGTTCAAAAATGGTATAAACGGCATAACCTCCAGCTAATGCAGCCATAAAACCTGTTGCTGCAACAATGCCTCCCAAACAAGCATATTTTACTTGGTCGTTGTAAGTGCTTCGTTTTAAGATGTAGGCGTCAGATCCGGCTGCTTTCCAGAGCATCTGCATTATTTTACCTGGTTTTGGGCTTTCGTAATAATCTCTATTCATGATGATGGTTATTTAGTTGGTGTATGGTTTTGTAATTATTGACTTCTCTTAACTCTTTAAAAGGTGTAATAGAACTTGTGAGTTGCACCTTTTTAATGTTTTTCGAAATTTTGATTGACTTTGATTTTAAGAAAGAAAGCCTACTTGTTTTTCGTAATCCTCTATTAATGTTTTTTGAATGAACAAGTCTGGGGTTATGTTTTTTTATGGTTAAAACATTGTTCTTCAAGATTTCATTATCGAGGTTTTTTTGTTTTAATGATATGACCTTAATATTTGTATTTGCTTGTATGGTTTTGTTATAACCATAACTTTTAAGTGAGAACTGAGTATGCTGTTCTGCGACTTTAAAAATCAAATCGTTAGAACCCAAATATACTTTTGATGTGTTTTTTAAAATTACAAAAAGACAATTTTCAACATTCCAAATCAATTGATTTAGAGTTCCATCAATACAGAAAATATTGCTTGGTCGAAAGTCTGTGATATGAAGTGATTTTTTAAAAAATAGATATTTGAAATACCTGAATACTATAAGTGGTGCAAACTTTATAATCTGTAATGATATGGATAGGTTTTTTTTCAAAAAAGTTAAGCTTTTGTTTTGTTGTTGATTAGAATTGAAATGACTAATAAAATTGCCCAAACAACATCTACAATGTTCCAGATTTCTCGACCTAAAGCAATTTTAAATATTGGGTTTATCAAAATGGCAGAAAAGAACCAAATATAAAACCATGTTTTGTTCTTATTGTATTGCTCATAAGCCAGAAAACCGAACCCAACCATACCCAAAAATCGAACCAATTGGTAATATCCATAATTCCAATCTAGAAGACAGCCTAGAAAAAGGATAATCAATATGATTTTTGTAATGAATAGTTGTTTTTTCATTTTTTAAACTTCTTTTGAAGCTATTTTTGGTCCCAACCAATTACTTCTCCGTTTTCAATGGTAATTTTTAAGGCATATCTATTATTTCCCGTTTTTTGGTATTTCCAAATTTCTTTTTTCTTGGTTTTTAATACTAGCTCGCTAACGTCTTTAGGATGTCCAAGGGAATCTATAAGTTGACCTTTGGTTTGTCCTTGCCAAAAAGAACCAGTCATTAACTTTTCAACAAGATCTGCGTCATTATATTTTTTCATTAGGCGTTCTCTTTTCTGTTTATCATTTATGTAAGCAAAAAAGAAAAAAGCGAACACAATAAGTATTATCCAGAGATACCAAGGCATAGTTTATCTTTTTAATTTTGAATTAGTAATTAGCATATTTAAGGTCTTTATCTTCTTTCTGTTACGATGTAAAACTGCCAACTATAACTCATATTACTTTCCATATTCTCCGTTCCAATATTAGGAATCACTCCTGGTGCAGATGCTCTATAATTATAAGTTCCCGGAGATAGTGATATGGTTTTCGTTTGGTAAGGGCTAAACGTATATACCTGAGAATTCAATTTTAGAGTAAGGACGATATTTGTTTTGTTATAGATTTCAATCTCTGGTTTATATGTTTCAGATTTACCGCTTGGTGTAAAAATGCCACCTTCATTTTTTTCTACTACATCTCCTAGTTTTACATAAGACTTATGTACATAACCCTCTGTATTCGTTGCTATATCGATGATATTAAGGTAGTTGTTTTCGGTATTTGTAGATATAATAAATATATCAGCTCCAAATTGTAAAGATTTTATTATTGCATAGTCTGCACTTGGCCCTTCTCTAAAATTTACTTGTTTAGTAATCTTTCCTAGATAGGATTGGCTAAACCCGATTGCAGTTACTAAAAGCAGAATAGCAAAAAGTAGATTTTTTTTCATTTTCTAAAGTTTCTTTTTCTGTTATGACGTACAATTAACATTGTTGTTTTTCCATTTCTTATAAATCTCAACAGTATTTAAAAGTCTATCTCCAAACATAACCCCATTAAAAAACAAAACCTTACGGAATTCCGTAAGGCACAAAATTGTTTCAACAAAAAAAAAGCACGCCCTAACAAAGACGTGCAATCCTCAATTATCCTACGATAATTATTAATAGCAGTACAATAGTATAAATTAAAGGGGGAAGTGCGTTACGGGATTCCGTAACCCGAACAAATTATTTGGTTTTTTAGAAGAATGGCTTTTTAATTATATCAGTCCTAAATCCTTAACAATAGCCACTAAGTGTATGGCATTGCTGGCTTTAAATTGGATCCGCAACTTGTTTAACCGTTTTTCTATGGAGCTTAAACTGCTCGGGGTCATGTTACGCTTTTTAAGATAAGCGCTAATTTCATCTTGCGACAAACCGTTTGAGAGTTGTTTGAGCAATTCAATATCAAAGTCAGTTATTTCTAAATCTGCTTTTTGGCCCAAAGCTTGGGCAACTTGTGGCGATAGATAATTTTCGTTTTTAAAAACTGTACGGATAGCTTCGGTTAATTCTGTTAAACCTCTTCTGCTTTTACAAACGTAAGCGTCAATGCCATGGGTTTTCATCAATAATCTCACTTTTTGAAGACGGTCTTCAACAGAATACACAATGATTTTTAAATTTGAGTTTTGTTTTTTAAGTGTTTTTACTAAATGTTCGCCTGTAGGGAATCGCTGTTCACGGTGGTCTGTCGAAAAAGACAAATCTGTGATTAATAATTGGTATGGGTTTTCATCCAAAATAGCCTTTTTAATTTTCAAATAAGCATCGTCACAATACTGTACTTGATGAATGTTTGTAATACGCAATTCGCTAAGCGATGCATGTACTCCTTTGCTAATATCGTCCATATCTTCTGAAACTAAAACCTTTGTAAACATAACTTATACTTTAATTTTTACTTTAAATCCATCGTCTTGTTGAGATTCAAAAGTAATAGTTCCATTTATCGTGGCAATACGGTTTTCCGCATTGAGCAACCCAGTATTTTTTTTGAGTTTACAACCTATGCCATTATCCTTATAATCTATTTCAATGTTATTTTTAGTTTGGTTAAAGGTTAATGCTACTAAAGATGCCTTACTGTGCTTGCGCATGTTGGTCATCAATTCTTGAAGCACCCTGTAAAGAATCGTCTTTCTTATATCTGATACGGCATGCCAGTTTACTTTCGAAATATTTCGGGTAACAACATTAATATCATTGGTTTTATAACTTAGCAATAAGTCGTTTAAAAGTTCACTATAATTCGCCTTAATATCAACCGGGCTATTTTCCTTTGAGATGTCTCTGGTTTTATTATAGATCTGTTCCAAATCGTCCAAAACATCATCATTAGCGGTGTTTTTATATTGTAGTTTTGTCATCACGTGGTACAAACCATTGGCGACTTCATCATGTACTTTTTCAGAAATACGCGTTTCTGTTTGATAGACCTGAAGTATTTTTTCTTTTTTGTATTTCGCTTTTGTACTAAGAAACCCAAAGACCGAAAGCAGTAAGATGCCTAAACCCGAAAACAAATAAATGAGTTTATACTTTTTTTGCTTTTCCTTTTGAAGTTCAATTTCAAAAGCCTGTTGTTGTGCTTTGGCTAGGTTATATTTTGCACTTGAGTATTTTTTGTCAACTAAAAGCTGTTCTTTTTGTAAACTATCATTTATTTTGATGTATTCTAAAACCAGATCATCACCATTTAGTTCTAGTAATCGTGGTAAGGCATCTTCCAAATAGGATTCGCGATATAACTTAGCCGCTTCATACCCTAAATCTGCATACTTTTTCGCTTCTTTAGTATCTTCTATATCCTTATAATACGCTGCTAAATGCTTATAGCTGGTATAATAATGTTGAACATCCTTTTCTTCCTTTCTTATCCTGAGCGCTTCAAGCATTTTTTCTAGCCCCTCCTCTTTTTTTCCTAATTTTCCTTGTACTGAGCCTAAATTATCCAATGCTTTTGCTATCAGTAATTTATCATCGTTTTTAAGCCGTTCATTATAAACTAAGCTAAATTGCTGTTCTGCCAGTATAAAATTACCTTGGTATTTATAAATATTGCCCTTGTTGTTGAATAATGAAACCCTGTCCTTATCCTTTTCAACAATTTTAAAGGCTTTATTATAAATTTCAATGGCCTTTTCATACTCGTTCATTCGTCTGTAAACCATACCGAGACTGTTGTATAAAGCTATTTTATCTTGAGTAAATGAAGTATCTGAATTTGCTGTGTTTTCTATTAATTCCAAGGCTTCTATAATAGACGATTCTGCTTCATGAATCAAACCCAAATCTATTTGGGCAATAATTATCATTCTTAAATTATAAAGCGCTTTGGAAGTATTATTGTTCTTTAAGTTTTTCTCTTTTTGAGTTTTGAAGAACACATATCCAGAAATTAAGGCGTCGGTTGACTTGGGGTTTAAAACCATTTTGTAATAATAATTAATACTATCATTAGATTGTTGTGCATTAACCGAACTTGCAATAAGGCATAAGCACCCAAAAAGGCAGGCATAAAAAAAGGGGAATGAAACCGTAAGTTTTTTCATTCCCCTAATGTATTGATTAGTTTTTAATAAATCAACCCCCATCTTCTCCATCTTCTGGTGGAGGTGGTGGAATATGATCCTCTTCCCCACAACAGGCCTGTGGGGCATTATTATCCTCGGCTACAGTTTGTGGCGAACACGAAAATAGTGCCATATTGAGGAAAACCGTAAGCATCATTAAATATATTTTCTTCATTTTATGAAATTTTTAAAATTGAACAATAGTGTTGCTGTCCGATGTTTTTCATCAGATACTTTTGTGTTATCAGCAACACGCTAAAACATGAAGAGACGTCTCTCTTATCGGGAAGTATGGAGAGCAGAAGTAAGGCAGTATAATTACTTCCCAGAGATTACATAACCCTACTTTGCTCATCCAGTTTAGAATTAAAATTCGTAAGCCCTATTACGAGTAAAGCGTTTATTAATTCTGAAGCAAAGAACTATAGATTTGAAAGATGAGATGGAAACAAAACACAAACAATTTACCATCAAAAATGTCTGTACATCAATGTTTGTTTTATGTTTTGACTGTGATTATGATTTTTATACATTTAAAAACCAAGCAATTATAAACCATGAAGAAGAAATTATTTCAAGACGCATTTAAAAAAGCTGAAAATCAATGTGGTAATAATACCAAGCACGGGTTATCACATCATCTTGAAAAGGTTTTTACAGATGATTTAAGGTTTCCGATTAACAGAATTACTTTTGTTCGCTATTATGAAAAGTATATTGGAGATGACAAAAACAATAGGGGTAATCCAAGTTCAGATTTACTAAACAAGATCTCGGAATATTTAGGTTATAAAAATTATGAGGATTTTGTTTCAAAAAACAATTCGAAAAGCATTGAAGAAAATAAAGCCACTATTGACAATCAAGATGAAGTTTTAAAAGGAAAAAATCATTTACATCGGTTCTTGAAAAATCATAAAACAACTGTAATTGTTAGTAGTTTATTAGTGATCGGGTTTCTAATTTATTATTCAGCAAATACACCACGCTGGATGGTTTGGAACGAAACTAATTATATGGAAGTAACATTTGATACCGAAAAATATAATATCGGTCAATTGAAATTATATAATGAAAATCGGATAAAATATTTTAAAAAAATAAATGCTGATTGTGATACTGATTTTTTTGATTCAAGCGGAAACGTTAAAATTTGGTATGGGAAGAATAACAATAAAGCATTGGAATATTTTACAGATTTAGGGCTGCACCCTGAAACAGGTAAGACATTACATCCTATTACTGAATATATGATACAAAAGTATATATGTGAAGATTATTGAATTGGTTGTATTGAAGCGAACTAAAAGCCATAATCAACTGATTAATAAAATTCTTGAATTTAAGAAACAAACAAATTCACTAATTTTATAATTCGGAAAATTGCGCTGAATTAAATGTATAGGCTTTAGTTTAACATAGTAAACATTTTTTAAACTACTTTTGTTAAAATTTAATAGCAAACTACCCGAAAATGAAAGAAGAACAAGTAAAAGATGATATTCAGGAAAACCTAAATGGCAAGTCTAAAGACACAACTTCAAAGATTGATGCCATTAAAGAACTTATTTTTGGCGAAAACATTCAGGCTTACAATTCTGAATTTGAAGCTGTAAAAGCAGATATATTAGCAAAAAAAGAAGAACTTCAAAACTTGATTAGCACCGTAGAGTCTGAGCTTTTACAAAACATCGATACTCTAAGTACAGATATTAACATTAGAATTACCGATCTTGAAAATTCCATGAACGACAAGTTAGACCATCTTGACGACAAAAAAGTAAACCGTAAATTATTAAGTGAGCTGTTTATCAAATTAGGAGAAAAAATTAGTGACTAAACGATTTTGCCATAGATGGATCAAGATGAAAAACTAAGTATCATTAAAGATATTCTGCTTACTGATGAGCGGGAATTTGCTTCTTCTATTGAAAAAAAAATAAAAATTCTTGAGACTACCGTTAATGAAAAAAAGAATTTATCCACTAAGGTAGATCCTATAATTGAAGAAAAATTACAGCAGTTTATAAAAGAAATTCCCGACACACTTGGGCCAACCATTACAGAAGCTTTAAAAGAGGAAATTAAAAACTCTCAAGACGCTGTAGTTGAAGCACTTTTTCCTATTTTGGGCAAAATGGTCAAGCGTTACGTACAGCACGAAATGAAATTGCTTTCTGAGAAAATCAACAATCAAGTAAACCATACGTTTTCCTTTAAACGCTTTTTTAGAAAAGCAAAATCTAAAGCTTCTGGCGTTGAGGAATCTGACTTGATACTTCAAGAGCAAACCAATACAAAAATAGAACAGCTTATTATTATTGAAAAAGGCTCTGGCATTGTTTTAGCAGAATGCTCTAAAACCAAAATGACAGATGAAGATATGGTTGCGGGAATGCTTACAGCTATTAAGAGCTTTGTGGAGGATGCTTTTAAAAAAGAAAGCCAAAATTTACAATATATAGAATATGACCTTTACCATATTCATCTTCAAAATTTTTCATCATTCTACATTGCTGTAGTCGTTTCTGGTGCATATAATGTAATTTTTAAAGATAAACTAGAAAACAAAATCCTTAAGTTTGTAAAAAAACATAATGTTACCGAGATCTTAAAAAACAAAACAGTACTTACCCAAAAACTAGAGGCGTATTTTAATAAAAATGACAGTATCTAAAAAAATTGTATTAATTGGTCATTTTGGGGTTGGTAAAACCTCAATAATTAGACGCTTTGTTGAAAACACCTTTTCTGAAGATTATAAGGTTACCATTGGGGTTCATATATCAAAAAAAACGATTGACATTGCTGATGGCAAAACATCTGTTTCCCTAATTATTTGGGATTTAGAAGGACAAGATGATGTTAAAAAAACCCGTTCTTCATATTTATTAGGCACCCACGGATTTATTTACGTGTTTGATCTATCTAGACCTGCAACATTCGAAAATCTAGAGTCTGAATTAAAATTTCTGACTGAAAATTACCCAAACATCCCCATTATGGTGGTTGGCAATAAAATGGATTTAGTAAATAAACCATATTTAACACAAAACAGCAGTATTTTTGAACCATTGGTCGATTTTTTTGTGAGTGCCAAAACTGGTAGTAGAGTTGAAAGTCTTTTTTCTAAATTAGCCAAAGCGTTAATTTAAAAAACATGTTAAAAGCTTACAAAAAAAGATATTACAAGAACAATTTACAATATATTCTAGTAGATGATTCTGGATGTGTGCTGGAAACCGACACTCTTGTTCTACCAGTAGAAAAGCATAAACAACTACAAACCGTTCATCCTTTTTTTGAAATACTAAATAATTTACTACACATAGATAATGAATGTTTTGAGTTTTCTTGCATTAATCTAGATTTAGAATCTCAAGCTATTATTGTAGATGTTACCATCCATTCTGAAAGTAAAAACAAAAACCTTATAATTATTGAAGATTTAACGACACACTATAAAAATTATCAACTCACGGCACAAAGCCGAAATGAGTCTATTATAAACTCTCAAGTTCTTGAATTAAAAAACAAATATCTTCTAGAAAAGGAAAAATTTAAGAATAACTTTATCGCCAATTTTAGCCATCAACTTAGAAACCCAATTACCGCTTCAATCATATTTAGTGATTTATTGATAAAAGAGAATTTAAGCTCTGAGCAGAAAAACTACTTAGATATTGTTCAATCTGCAAATAAAGATTTAAAAAATAGAATTGAAGACATTTTAGACATTTCAAAAATAGAATCCGGTAAGCTAACTTTAGATGAAAAGGTTTTTGATTTAAAAGCGCTTCTAAACGACATAACTGAAGGTTATAAACACCTAATTACCAAAAAAAATCTTGAGTTTCATGTTGTTATCGACCCAAAACTCCCAGAGTTTTTACACGGAGACGCTTACAGGCTTAAACAAATTATTGGAAATTTATTGAACAACGCTATTAAATTTACACCAACAGGATCTATAGCCCTTAAAATCTCCCTAAATTACGAAAGAGCAAATAAAGCCAATATACAAATTGTGGTAAGCGATACCGGTATTGGCATTGATGCTGAAAATCATGAGCAAATATTCGAGAGGTTTAAAACACTTTCCTCTCAAATAAAGAACAAAGGCGGTATTGGTTTAGGCCTATCTATTGTAAAACATTTGGTGCTAAAATTAAACGGAAATATTGCTGTTGAAAGTGAGCTTAATGCTGGCAGTAAATTTACGTGTAACATCAGTTTTAAGCTCACGAGATATAACAAAAGCTTAAAAAAGGAATTGATAGATAATTTAAAGAAAAATCACAGCTCAAAATATAATATTTTATTGGTCGAAAATGCTGAATTGATTCAATTATCTATTCTAAAATTATTAGCTAAAGAAGGTAATTTTTATTTGAATATAATTTCAAAAGGTAAAGATGTAATCCCAAATATAATTGACCAAGATGTTGATTTAATATTATTATCCAATACCATTGAAAATTTTACAGCAATGAATTTAGCTACTTCCGTTAGAAACCTTTCAAAAGAATATAAAAAAACCCCGATTATTGTTCTATCTACAGAAGCATTTAAAGATAACATAAAGCGTTTTAAACAAGCTGGCGCAAATGATGTTGTCACAAAGCCTTTTGATAAAAACAATCTGCTTGAAAAAATCGACACTATCCTAAAATCTGTGTAAGTTTCAAAACTCAGGATTGAATTCAATCCTGAGTTTTGAAACTTACACACTTTATGGGTTAGTGCCAAAAAATCTACAAACACCTAAAATAAGAAGCGAGCATTTCTGCCCGCTTCTATCTATCAAATGGTTTGGCGGTAAAATTGCTATTAATCAACCTTAGTTTCCATGAGATTAGATGTCTTTATGCCTTAAAGATTACATTTTTACAATGATGAATTCAGACCTTCTATTTAGTTGATGTTCAGATTCTGAACACTTCACACCATTTTTACAATTGTTTATCAACTGTGATTCCCCAAATCCTTCTGCGCTTTCAATTCTATTAGCTTCAATACCTTGACTGATGATGTAATCTCTTGTTGATTTTGCTCTTCGGTCTGATAGTTTTAAGTTATAGGCATCACTGTCCCGCGCATCTGTATGGGACTCAATCTTAATGACCATTTTAGGATATTGCGTCATTAATAATACTATCTTATTCAACTCTATTGAAGCATCGTTTCTAATGAATGATTTATCTAAGTCGAAATAAATAATGCCTATTTTAATTTTTAAAACACCTTTTTCTTCAACTATTAATTCGTTGAGCGTTTCCAAGCCTAAAGCTACAACCGTCTCTCCATTTTCGCTTAAGGTTAGTACGGGCTTCTCTTTGCTTTCATATCCTGTTTTAGCAGCAGTAACTTTAAATTTTGTAGCACAGCTTAAAACGGTATTAAATTTATAGGCACCTGATATGGTCGTGGTTGTGGTTTCTAATTCTTTGCCATCCCCAGAAAACAATGTCATTTTCACATTTGCAATTCGCTCTCCCGTGATGGAATTTGAAACATAACCTCTTACCAACTGCTCGCATAATGGCTTATCAGGTTTAGGTAAACGAATAAAAGAATAAATATCATCGTCTCCTTTTCCTGTCAATCTATTTGAGCATACAAAGCCTTTATTTTTTTCTTTATTTACAATAAAACCAAAATCATCTAACTCACTATTTAAAGGTGCGCCAAGGTTTACCGGTTTTTGAAAATTAGCATCGATTATTCTACTTTCATAAACATCCAATCCTCCCAAACCTAGATGACCATCTGAAGCTAAATACAACGCATTATCAGTAATGTAAGGAAACATTTCGCGACCTGCAGTATTTACTTTTTCTCCTAAATTTCTTGGTTTGGAATAGCCTGTGAAAGTACTATCTTGTGCTGTATTCGTGTTTTCTTCTAAAATATCGACCACAAAAATATCTGTTGCACCAATAGATCCAGGCATGTCTGACACAAAATATAACAATTTACCATCTTTACTTACCGTTGGGTGACCAACTGAATAATCTTCGCTATTAAACGGTAATTCCTTAACGTTTTGCCATCTAAAAATACTGTCTTCATTTTTGCGTAATTCTGCACTATAAAGTTTTAAATGATTTGTACCTTTTTTATCTCTTTTTAATTTGCCTTCGAAATTATTTCTCGTAAAATAAACTTTGGTTTCATCTGGAGAAAATGCCAAAGTAGCTTCGTGATAGCGTGTGTTTAATTTCTCTGAAAAATCATCGATTAATTTCACATCAGATTCTATTGCGTTCAATTCACCCAGATACATATTTAAAAACGGTTGCTCGTTCCAATGGTAAATTCTCGTATGAAACGTTGAACTATCTACTGCTGAAGAATATACTAATTGATCTTTGTAATACATCGGCCCAAAATCTGAGTACTTCGTATTTACAGATACATTTTTAAGAATAAATGCAGGTTCAATATCTAAAACATCCTCGACAGATAATCCGTTTTGATCTAACAGTTCAGATCTATCATCTTTATTTTTTGTGCGCTTTGCAAACTCTTTCATCCATCGTTTTGCATCTCTATATTTGCCAATACCTTCTAAAGCATGAGCGTATCTAAAAATATATTCAGCATCAACATCAGCATCAACATCAGCATCAACATCAGCATAATAATCAGATATTAATTTATCATACCACACATGGGCATTTTTCATATCTGTGTTGAAGAAATAAGAATCTCCTGCTCTTTTTAAAAGAGTTACATAAGTTGAATCGCTACGTTTAGTAGATGTTTTATTTCTTCTTTCAAATTTACCAAGTTCTAATTCGTATAAAACCGAAGCTTCTTTATACCACATTCTCTCAAAAAGCTTATCGGCCTTTTTTGTTGAACTTTGAGAAAAAGAGATACTAATTGTAAATAATAATATAAGTGTAATTGTATTTTTCATGTAGTTCAATTTTTAAAAGAAACGTGGCGATTTTAATTGTTTTTCCCTAGATCTTAATTCGAAACGCAACATAATTTCATGTGTTCCAGAATTGAAATTTCGTAATCTGGTAGTAGTTGCATCATAAGCATAACCTATCATCAATTTTGGCCCAAGTTGCAGGCCAATTAAACCACTTACGGAATCGTCCCAGCGATAAGCGAGACCTAACCTTAGCGTTTCATCAAACATAAAGTTTGCAGATACATCAGCAATTATTGGCGCTCCTACAACAAATTTTCCTAAAAAAGCGGGTTTAAATTTAATTCTAGGACTCAAATCAAACACCTTACCTACTATTAAAAAATAGTGTAACCGTTCTGCTGCAATGGCGTTTTGAACACCATCATAATGCTCATTTGTTAAAAAATTTGGAACAGATAAACCTATGTAACTATTCTCGTTATGCCAATATACACCCGCGCCAATGGTTGGCAAAAACTTATTTTCGATGTTTTGCTGAAATACATTTTCCTGTTCTTGAAAGGTACCTCTTGTCCAATCAATATTTAACATTCTTCCACCACCTTTTATTCCGAAAGACAGCTTGCTCTCATAGTTTAAATTTATGGTATATGAAAAATTTGCATCGAGATAAAACTCATCTGAGGGGCCTAATCTGTCATTAACCAAAACAACACCTAGGCCTACATTTTTACCAACTGGCGATTCTACGCTAAACGATTGGGTTTCTGGCGCGCCATCTAAACCTACCCATTGTGTTCTATGCAAACCTGTAACCGTTAAATGCCCTCTTGAGCCAGCATATGCAGAATTTACAGTAAGCGTATTAAACATATAGTCTGTGTACTGTGGGTCTTGTTGTGCGTTGCCATTTTGTAACGCAAGCACCAATACGAGACCAAATACTATTTTTAATTTTAAATTCATCTCTAAATTTTTATGTTTTGGGTATAATCCTTTTTTCAAATCCATTTTATCTCACTATATATAACCAACCAGATTTCGGCTCTGATCCATCACCTAGGTCTAATATATAGTAGTAGGTGCCTACTGGTAATTTTTCGTTTTTGTTTACAACTGCTCTTCCGTTAGATATGCCGTTAAACGTATTGTCATAACCCTCTTTTATATAAACCACATTACCCCATCTGTTATATATTTGAAGTTCATTGTTAGGGTAATTATTTATACAATCGATGTAAAAGAATTCGTTTTTACCATTTCCGTTAGGAGAGAATTCGTTATAAATTGTTAAACATTGTGGTTCAATGGTTGCATTATCCGTATCATTGTTTTCATTTGTATCTATTTGATCTAAGAACTCAAGTGATGCTGTGTTTACATAATCATTAATATCCAATACTTTAACTGTGATTGTTAACGTTTCGGTTACTCCTGCTAAAACTGTTGGGATAGTCCATAATCCAGATGCTTCATCATAAATTCCAGATGAGGCTACATAAGATATAAACGCATAACCGCTTGGCAATACATCAACAATCTCTACAGATGTAGCATCAATACCGCCCAAGTTATTTGCACCAATTGTAAATACAATTCCATCTGCTATTGAAGGAGTTGCGTTATCAACTGTTTTAGTTACTGCAATATCAGCTATTGGTGTGTTTATAAAAGCTGAATCCTCATCGTCTTCACTTTGATCGCCATCGTCATTATCTGGCTCACTGTTTGGATCAAATTGGTCGGTTCCAGTAATCTGAGCAATATTTAAATACTCGCCAGCTTGAAGTGTTGGCATATTAACCGTAGCTTCGTAAGTGATTGTCAATCCTGATAAAGGCACATTTAAACCTGCCCAAGTAATGATGTTACCTATTAGTTCCCCTCCGTTACTGATGTTAGTAATGTTACTGTAACCAATTGGTAAGATATCTTCTAAAGCAACACCTGTTGCAGCATCTACTCCAGCATTGTCTATTTGAAGTGTAAATGTTACCACATCGCCTACATTGGCATCTATGTTACTTACAGATTTTGTTAAACTTAAATCTGCAGTTTCTGTCATAACTAAAATACTATCTTCATCATCCTCACTTTGGTCGCCATCATCGTTATTTGGCATACTGTTAGGATCCATAACATCACTTGCCGTAATCTCAGAAATATTGAAGTATTCTCCTGCTGCTCCAGTTGGCTCGTTGATTATTACATCAATAAATAAGCTTTGAGAACTTGCATTTGGAACAGTTCCAACCGTCCATAAACCTGTTACTTCATTATATATTCCTGATGTTGCACTAAAACGTACAAAATCAAAACCTTGAGGTAACAAGTCGATAACTTCTACACCTGTGGCAGCATCTGGACCAATATTATTAACTGTGATTTGGAATGTGATTTCATCTCCAACATTTGGCATGATCTCATTATCTACAACCGTTTTAGCTAAAGATAAATCTGCCATGGCATCTACTGGTGTAATTTGCACATTGTCTTCGTCATCCTCACTTTGGTCGCCATCATCATTATTTGGTGCAGAATCATTATCTACAACATCAGATGCTGATATTTCGGCAATGTTTAAATAATCTCCTGAACCATTAACAAGAACATCAATCAATAAGGTTTCCGTTACGCCGTTGTCAATATTGCCAACGTTCCAAATTCCTGTTGCTTCATCATAAGTTCCAGATGTAGAACTGAATAATACAAAGTCGAAACCTGATGGTAATATATCGGTAACCACTACGCCAGTTGCATTTTGAGGCCCATCATTAGTTACAGTTATTATAAATGTGATTTCTGAACCAACTAATGGCGACGTATCTCCATCTACAACTCCTTTTGTTAATGATAAATCAGCTACTGAGATAAACGGAGTTACAATTGCATTATCTTCATCATCTTCACTTTGATCGCCATCATCATTATTTGGTGTTGAATCTGAATCTGTTGTATCAGATGAAGTCACCTCTGCAATATTTAGATAATCGCCTGAAGTATTAACCAATACATCGATTAGTAGAGTTTCTGATTCTCCATTTGCAATACCTCCAATGTTCCATATTCCCGTGGCCTCATCATATACTCCAGATGTTGAACTGAACAATACAAAATCATATCCTGATGGTAATAAATCGGTAACTGTAACACCTGTTGCGTTTTCAGGGCCATCATTTGTTACTGTAATTTGGAAAGTAATTTCTGAACCTACCAATGGTGTAACATCATTATCTACAACACTTTTTACTAATGAAAGATCTGAAACAGATACTACTGGTGTTACTATTGCGCTATCCTCATCATCTTCACTTTGATCGCCGTCATCATTATTTGGAACTGAATCCGCATCAAATACATCTGAAGTAATTACTTCTGCAATATTTAAATAATCTCCCGTTGCATTCACAAGAACATCAATTAACAAGGTTTCTGACTCTCCTGAAAGCACTGTTCCTAACGTCCACAATCCAGTAGTTTCATCATAAACTCCTGATGTTGAACTATACAATACGAAGTCATATCCTGATGGTAATAAATCCATCACTTCAACACCTGTTGCATTTTGAGGGCCATCATTAAACACTCTAATTTCAAAAGTGATTTCTGAACCTACCAATGGTGTTAAATCTCCATCAACAACTATCTTAGTTAATGATAAATCAGCTTGCGCTGGCGCAATTGTCAACTCATCCTCATCATCATCATCGCCGTTGCCATCGCCGTCTTCATCTACAGTTGCATCTGTTGTTGGATCACTGTCCGGGTCGTACTGGTCGCTGGCCGTGATCTGTGCACTGTTGGTATAACTGATACCTGTGCCCGGTGCGTTTACCGTAGCTTCATAAGTAACTATAGTAGTTCCGTTGTTTGAAGCCACTGTTAAGCCTGTCCACGTTGCCGTGTTGCCTGTTGCAACTCCGCCGTTGTTTACCGTGCCCAATGTGTAACCGCTTGGTAGGATATCTTCTATCGCTACACCTGTCGCTACATCTGGGCCTGCATTGGTCAGCGTTAATGTGAACGTTACCGTATCGCCTACGTTTGGACTGGTATTACTGATCGCCTTGGCGATGCTTAAATCGGCTTGTTGGATGACTACGCCCACTGTCGCTTCATCGTCATCATCTATGCCATCGCCGTTATCGTCTGTATCGGCACCACTTGTTGGATCACTATCGGGATCGAACTGGTCTGATGCCGTGATCTCTACGCCGTTGATATACTCATTGGCTGCGCCTGTCGGGGCATCTACCGTGGCTTCAAAGGTCAAGGTTACCGTATCTGTGCCTACCGGTACGGTCAGTCCCGCCCAATCTACTTGGTTCGTTGCCGTTTCTGTTCCCGTGCCACTTATCGCCGCTACATTGCTGTAACCTACCGGTACGATATCCTGTACCGATACGCCTGTGGCATCTACTGTGCCTGCGTTACTTAACGTGATCGTGAAGGTTACAACATCGCCCACGTTTGGTGTTGGGTTGCTTACTGCTTTGGCGATACTTAAATCAGCCGTTTGTGGTGTGATCGTGAAGTTATCCTCATCATCCTCACTCTGGTCGCCATCGTCATTGTCCGGTGTACTCGTTGGATCGAATTGGTCGCTCCCAGTTATCTCTGCTACGTTGCTGTACTCGCCAACTGCGCCAGTTGGGGCATTGACCGTGACATCGTAACTTAATGTTACCGCATTGGCTGCGCCCGGTGCGATGCTTGCTGTTGTCCAATCGATCTGGTTGCCCGTTGCTACCCCGCCGTTGTCGATGTTTGTGATATTACTGTAACCTGAGGGCACTAAATCACTCGCGCTTACATTGGTCGCCGTGTCCGGGCCGTTGTTGGTAATCGTTACTTCAAAAGTAACAGTGTCGCCTACGTTTGGTGTGGCGCTGCTTGTGGCGCTGATCCCTTTTGCCAAGATTAAGTCGGCTTGTGCCGGTACTACAACTTCGGCATCTTCATCATCCTCACTTTGGTCGCCATCATCATTGTCCGGCTCACTGTTTGGATCGAACTGGTCGCTCGCAGTGACCTCTGCGACGTTCTTATATTCATCAGTTGTGCCCGTTGGGGCATTTACCGTTACTTGGTAGCTTACCGTGGTACCTGTCAATGGTACGTTTAGGCCATCCCATGTGATGGTGGTATTGCCTGCGTTGAACACACCGCCATTATCTATACTGCCCGCTACAAGACTGTAACCGATCGGTAAGATATCATCGATACTTACTCCCGTTGCCGCTGTTGTGCCCGCATTGCTTATTGCAATACTGAACGTTAACACGTCATTTACATTTACTGGTGCTCCATTGTCGTCCACTACCGTTTTGTCTATCGATAAGTCTGCGGTCTGTGGGACAATGTTGAAGGTGTCCTCATCATCGTCATCGCCACCTGTGGTTGGGTCGTTATCGCCATCGGCATTGTCCTCATCTACCGCATTGTCCGTGGTCGGGTCACTGTCTGGGTCGAATTGATCTGATGCCGTGATCTGGGTCACGTTCAGGTACTCGTCCGCCGCTCCTGTTGGGGCATTGACTGTCGCTTCATAAGTGACCGTTATGCTTCCGCTTGACGGCACGCTCAATCCTGTCCATGTTGCGGTGTTGCCCGCTCCCGTACCTGCATTGTTTACTGTTCCCAAAGTGTAACCGATTGGAAGTACATCTTCTACCGATACGCCAGTGGCCGCATCTGGTCCGTCGTTAGTTATTACCAATTCGAACACCAATGTATCGCCTACGTTTGGTGTGGCGCTTCCTGAGGCTAAGCCTTTGGCGATACTTAAATCTGCCTGGGCTGGGGCTATGGTCAGTTCATCCTCGTCATCATCATCGCCGTTGCCATCGCCGTCTTCATCTACCGTGTTGCCTGTTGTTGGATCACTGTCCGGGTCGTACTGGTCGCTGGCCGTGATCTGTGCACTGTTGGTATAACTGATACCTGTGCCCGGTGCGTTTACCGTAGCTTCATAAGT
This sequence comes from Algibacter sp. 2305UL17-15, assembly GCF_040720935.1. Lineage (NCBI taxonomy): Bacteria > Pseudomonadati > Bacteroidota > Flavobacteriia > Flavobacteriales > Flavobacteriaceae > Algibacter > Algibacter sp. 2305UL17-15. The sequence goes on along the minus strand of NZ_JBFDAE010000007.1, from coordinate 65,134 downwards.
AACTATAGTAGTTCCGTTGTTTGAAGCCACTGTTAAGCCTGTCCACGTTGCCGTGTTGCCTGTTGCAACTCCGCCGTTGTTTACCGTGCCCAATGTGTAACCGCTTGGTAGGATATCTTCTATCGCTACACCTGTCGCTACATCTGGGCCTGCATTGGTCAGCGTTAATGTGAACGTTACCGTATCGCCTACGTTTGGACTGGTATTACTGATCGCCTTGGCGATGCTTAAATCGGCTTGTTGGATGACTACGCCCACTGTCGCTTCATCGTCATCATCAATACCATCGCCGTTATCGTCTGTATCGGCACCACTTGTTGGATCACTATCGGGATCGAACTGGTCTGATGCCGTGATCTCTACGCCGTTGATATACTCATTGGCTGCGCCTGTCGGGGCATCTACCGTGGCTTCAAAGGTCAAGGTTACCGTATCTGTGCCTACCGGTACGGTCAGTCCCGCCCAATCTACTTGGTTTGTTGCCGTTTCTGTGCCTGTACCACTGATCGCTGATATATTACTGTAGCCTGCTGGTACGATATCCTGTACCGATACGCCTGTGGCGGCTACTGTGCCTGCGTTACTTAACGTAATAGTAAACGTAACTACATCGCCTACATTTGGTGTCGCGTTACTTACTGCCTTGGCAATGCTTAGGTCTGATGTATCGAGTGTTAGTATTACATTATCCTCATCATCTTCACTCTGATCACCATCGTCATTATTTGGATTACTATCAGGATCAGACTGATCACTAGCTGTAACTTCAGCTACATTGTTATACTCGCCTGCTTCTCCTGTTGGTGCATTTACCGTTGCAGTTATGTTTAATGTTGCTGCACCACCATTTGCAATAGTAGCAATATTCCATATTCCTGTACCATTGTCATAATTACCTGAAGCATTATCACTGACATAAGCAAAACCGATTGGTAATTGATCTACAACTTCAACATTGGTTGCAGCATTCCCACCATCATTATCAACAGTTATTGTAAAGGTTACCGTGTCTCCAACGGTTGCGCTAGAAGGTGTTAAAGTTTTTACCAAACTCAAATCAGCTTCTTCTATTATGAAAGTTACTGTATCCTCATCATCATCATCGCCTCCAGTATTTGGATCGTTATCGCCATCAGCATTATTTTCATCTATTGTATCATCTGTTGTTGGATCACTATCTGGATCATCTAAATCACTAGCTGTGATTTGAACACTATTTGTATAATTCCCAGTATCATTTACAATAGCATCATAAGTCAATGTTCTTGACAAACCATTTCCTAAGGCTAAATCAGTCCAAACAATGGATTTGTTTCCAACTATAAAATTACCCGAATTACTAATAGATCCTGCCACTAAATCGAATCCTGAAGGTAATAAATCTTCTATATCTACACCTGTTGCATCCCCTGGCCCAAAATTTTCTAAAAGGATTGAGAACGCAACAGTATCACCAACTGAACCTGAAACTGGTAAAACTGTTTTTGTTATTTGTAAATCAGCAAGTTCTAAAGTAATTGATGCATTATCTTCATCATCTTCACTTTGGTCGCCATCATCATTATTAGGTGTACTATTTGGATCTGCTTGATCGCTAGTTGTTACTTCTGCTGTATTTAAATATTCATTAGTTGCTTCTGTTGGTGCATTCACTATAGCTGTAATATTTAAAACTTGATTTAAAGCTGTGGTTACTGTACCTGTAGTCCAAACTCCTGTCGCTGGATTATAATTCCCAGCAGCATCATCACTTTGGTATGCATAGCCGCTAGGTAATTGATCTAGAACCTCAACATTTGTAGCTGTATCTGCTCCTGCATTTGATACTGTTATTGTGAATACAACAGTATCTCCAATACTTACATTGGTAGGCAAAACTGTTTTTTGAATTGATAAATCTGATGATTGTATGGTTATCGTTGCAGTATCTTCATCATCGTCATCGCCTCCTGTAGTTGGATCATTATCTCCGTCAGCATTATCTTCATCTATCGTGTCGTCAGTTGCTGGGTCACTATCTGGGTCTATATTATCACCAGTTGTAATTTGTGATGAATTTATATAAGAACCTGAAGCATTTACAATAGCATCAAAAGTCAAACTTAAAGTATCTCCATTTGCGATATCTAAATTAGTCCATGAAATAGTTTGTGTTCCTGCATCAAAACTTCCTGAATTAGAAACCGTACCAGGAACAAGACTATAGCCTAATGGTAAAACATCTTCCATTGAAACCCCTGTAGCATCCATATTCAATGCATCTGCATCATTGTTAAGGATATCTATTTGAAAGGTTACAGTATCTCCAACATTTACTGATGCTGGTGTTACTGTTTTTGTCAATTCTAAATCTGATATACCTACAATTTCTAGAATCATGGAATCAGCAATATCTGAACATACACCATTAGAAAGTGTCCATTCAAACTCGTAAGTTCCAAGCACTAAACCTGTTACTTGAGATGTCGCAGAGTTTTCGTCTACAAAATTAGTTGTACTAGGCCCTGAAACTTGGCTCCACGTTCCTGTAATTCCAGAACCAGCTGGAACTGCGTTTAAACTTACTGGACTAGAAATAGCTACTTGCTGATCTGGTCCTGCATCAACTGCAGTTAATTGTTCATTTACTACAACTCGAACTGCATCTGTTAATGTACAACCTCCATTTGTAACCGACCATTCGAATATATAAGCCCCCATAACTAGATTTGTTATGGTAGTATTTTCGAAATTAGGTGATAATATAGTTGCTGCACTAGGTCCTGAAACTTGACTCCACGCTCCTGTTCCTTCTGTTAATGGCGAAGCATTCATTGTTGTTTTATTAGCACAAATATCCTGATCAAATCCTGCAACTGCAGGAGAAGGTCTTGCATCTGGAAATGTAATTTCCATAGTATCAACTTTAGGATCACAAAGTGAACCCGGGCTTAATGGGAAAGGTCCCCCATTTGAAACTGTCCATGTTAATGTATATGGTGTATTTATATTATCCGGAATGTTTGACAATGTACTTGTTGGAGAATTTGGGCTATCTATAACAATTAAACCTCCTGATGGATCATCCCCTGGGTTTTCAAAGGTCCATTCTCCGATTCCAATTGCTGGAGGCGTTGCATTTAATTGCGCGTCAAATTGACAAGCATTAGGCTGATCTGTACCGGCAATAGCATCACTAGGAGCTTCAAAAGCTTCAATTCTTACAACATCCGTTAACTTAACACATGCCCCTTTAGTATATGTCCATTCTAATATATATAACCCTGGATCTGTTATAGACATTGTTGTATCAAACTGTGTATCGTCTGCAAAAGTGGCTCCTACACCTCCTACTGGAAAAACAATTTCCCATTGCCCTGTTACCGCTGGTGCTCCAGGAATTAAAGATGGGTCTGATCCTGCAAGTGTTACTTGGTCAATTACTGGATCATCTAAACATTTCTGCTGATCTGGGCCCGCATCTGGCTCTGGTGGTGTTGCAATAGTACCAACAGTGATAGAGGCTGTACCTGGATCACAAGTAGCTGGTCCAGTTCCCGTATTTGTGTTAAAAGTAACATCATCAGGTTCATATTGAAAAACGTATTCCGTTCCTGGCGTGATTGTAGCATTTGCCGTATTTGGACCTGTTGTAGTTATGGTTGAATTTGTACCAGTTGTAGAAGTTTGTGTCCATGTTCCTGTTGAACCTGTTGTGCCTTCTAATAAAACACTAGTTGCAGCACATAATTGTTGATTATTTCCTGCTGATGCTGGAGCAGAGACTTCTACCTCAACATCGGCAGATAATTGTGGTGTACAAAGTGCGCTACCAACAATATTCCATTTAAAATTATAAGTACCAGTAACAAGGTTTGAAACCGTAACAGTTGGACTGTTTGCATCAGAAAAAGTTGGTACACTTGGTGCGCCAGACTCTACTGTCCAATATCCTATTTCTTCAGCCGGATTACCTACAGGATCGGCGTTAAGCATTGTTGATGTTGCGTTACAAACATTTATGTCATCTACTGGAATATTGGGGATACTTGTTGGAATTCCTACGTTAAGTGTTACACTACTAGTTGCAGTTCCGCTTGGGCAATTACCACTTCCTCTAGTTACTACCCAATCAAAAACATAAGTTCCTGAATAGGTAAATGTTACATCACTATTTGGATCTGTATCATCTACAAAAGTAAAACCACCAGGGCCTTCGTTTAAAACCCATTGCCCAGTATTACCTGTTGGTAATGGATCGTCTGCATCCATTGTAAAAGTCGTTTGACATCCTGTTTGATCTACTCCAGCGTTTGACAAAGGAGCATCAGCAATGGTTATTTCAACTGAATCTGAAGTTGATTGACAACCATTAACTGTATTTGTAACTGTCCAAGTTAAAACATAAGATCCTACTGAAGGAAATGTTACTGTAGCATTATTATCTGTAGCTGTAGCGAAACTCACACCAGCATCTGGACTAGACCATATTCCAGCCTCATCTACCCCAGGAACACTTCCTGCTAATATATAAGACAAACCACCACTGGCATTTTGACAATCATCAGGGCCAGCAGACACATTTTGTGGGCCTTGAGTGCCATTTGTGTTTATAGTCATACTTGTACTCTCGGGTGTAGGACAAGTGGCGCCTACAGCATTTTCTAAAGCAATCGTCCAAGTTACTGTATATGTTTCATTGATAGCTAAGTTTTCTATCTGAGTACTTGGGCTATTTACATCTTGAAATGTTGGCCCCGCAGGACTAATTGACCATGTCCCTATTTGACCTGCAGACGGCGTATTAGCATCTACCTGAAAATTTGAACCAAAGCATACATTAGAAGGATCTGGTGTGCTTATTGCGGGCGTATCAATAGTTGTTGAATTGAGTGTTATAGTTACATCATCTGGAGGGGTTTGGCAACCTGGAGAAGGTCCACCTGTTACGTTATATCTAAATGTATAAAGACCAGGTATTGTTATACCAGTAATATTGATACTTTGTGCATAAGGATCACTTATAGTAACCATTGCTGGGCCTCCAATTTGTGACCAAATAGAAGTTCCAACGGTAATAGGGTTACCTGATAAATTTGCTCCAAGCGCATCATTATAATTACAATCTAAAACAACATCGCCTCCTGCGGATGGTGGTGTTGCACTTCTGGTTATGGTTACGTTAATAGTGCTTGTTGCATCAGTACACTCGGTTAATAAATCTCCTCTAGTTTCTCTTCTAAAAGCTATTGTATAAGTTCCTGTTGGTAGTTCTGCTATGCTTGATAATCCAAATTGATCTAGAAAATCTAGCGTAAAAACACCACCAGAAAAATTACCAGAACCATAGCCTTGATACGATGTAGGATATGTAACCGCTGCAGGCATGTTTAAATTATCTGCTGGACCGCTAATTATACTGTAAACCGAATTTGTTCCCGCACTGGTTTGAATAGGTATTGGAATTTGAAACACATTACAATCTCCAATAATATCATTACCCATGTTGGCTATTATTGAAGGAGAAGCATTTCTGTACCTAACTCTTACAGTTCCAACAGAATTACATGCTGGCATACCTCCAGATACTGTATTTGGATTTGTAATTGTATAAGTAAAATTGTAAGGATCATTTGCATTATCTAATCCAGAAACTAATGTTGTTGGGTTTGTAGGATCATCAATTACAATATTTGGATCAGAGCCCGTGTACTCCCATAAAACTTCTTCTCCTGAAAAAGTGGGCTCTGGGCCAACTAGAGTAGTTTGACTAATTGTTTGGTCGCAAAACACAATATTATCATTTGCTATATTAGAAGTTGTGACATCTTGGGTTGGGTCTGGCACTACTATGGTTACGGTATCACTACCATTTACACACGGACCGCTCACACTCCATCTAAATTGATACGTGCCAGCTTGTAATGGCGAAACTGAAGTGTTCGCATTGGTCGCTGCACCAAAACTTGGAGATGTAGGCCCGCTGACAAAAGACCACATCCCACCTTGTCCATCAATACCACAACCGGCAAAGCTTCCTGACAGATTAGCAGACTGAGTAGCCGTGTAACATTGATTTAAATTTTGATCTGGGCCGGCATCTACATTTTGAACACCACCCCTATTTGTAACTGTAATTTCTGCAAAGGAAACACAATCTAAATTTGGCCCTAAAGCATCTTCATTGGTTATGGTATATCTTATTGTTGAAACACCGCAACTTGTATCCGGTAATGTAATTGATGTTGTGTTTTGATCATCTACACTAAAAATAACACCTGCGCCCCCAGATGCTGTCCAACTTACAGTTTCCCCAAATTGCGGCGCACTACCATTTAAAACTATTGTTCCATTAGCAGGACATGACACTATATTTCCATTACTTATCACAGCCTCAGTTAATGCTTGTACTGTAACCTGCATATCATCTTGGTTATCACCCCCTATGGCACAATTACCTATTAGCCTAAAACCATAAGTTTGACCTCCAACAGCCCCTGTTACATTTGTTGTAAGACTATTTGGATTATCAATAATAACTGATGGGCCACTAATTTGCACCCATTGAGACCCCGTAAAAGGACTCCCGCCAGGGCTTGATACCGAACCAGATAATGTTAAACCATCATTTGCACATATAACTTGGTCCGGGCCAGCGTTAGGCGAACAGTTTTGAGCAATAGCAGAAAAACTTTGGAATATGAAAAGTATTGTAATAAAGAAAAACTTTAAAACACTTGTGCATAATAATTTTTGGGAAATGTAGATATTCTTCATGTAATAATTTTTATATACTGTAAATTTTTTTGAAAAATTTAAAAATTCAGATTTGAGATGAGTATTTATTATTTTTAAATTCTGTTACTATATTCTATGATATCCGAAAGTAAAAAATCAAAAATGTTTTCATTTAAAAAACCGATTCAAAATTATATTATCGATTAAACGCATAAAAAAAAGATTAAAAGCAAAAATGTTGTAAATAAGTAAGAAAAAACGTTTATTTAGTGGTTTCTTATGTAGAGAGAATTTTAATTTCTTCAAATGAAATCCAAAACCATTTTTTATGTATATAAATAGCTTTAATGAATGAAAATTTATTAGGAAGACTTAATATGAAATAAAGCAAATCAATTTTGATACAGAAAAATACTTGGAAGTATTTACTTATTAGCTTTAAACCAAAAAAAAGCCGAAACTTTCGTTTCGGCTTTTTACATGTACTGAAGACGGGACTTGAAACCCACTATTTTGTATGACAATACAACCCTTATAAAACAAGAGCAACCTCAACAAAATCAATACAACACCAATAAAAATAGACTTTAACAAAAATTGAACGAAATTGAATAAAATTTAAAACGGCTGACTAAATGCTGACTAAATGTTGACTAGATTGTTTTTTTCGTTATATTTGAATGTTCAAATGTTCAAAAATGGCAACTATTAAATTTATACTTCAAGGCAAGTCTTTAAACACCTCTATTTACTTACGTCTATCAATAAGCAAGTTTAAGACTCTCAAAAGAAAAACAGGTTTAAGTATCAATCCAAAGAACTGGAGCAAAGACACAGGACTACCAAAACAGAACAATGCAGATAATAAAAACCTTTTAACCAAACTCAAAGGATTAGAAACCAAAATACATCAAAGGTTAAACGATGCCAATATTAATGGTGTTGAGGTTACAGGCGACTGGCTATTATATCAAATAGATTTACATTTTAAAAGGATAAGCGAAAACAAACAAAGTGAATTGTTAACAGATGCCATTCAAAACATCATAGACACCGCAGAAACAAGAAGAAATGCAAAGGGCAACATAGGACTATCAAAAAGCCGTGTCAACTCTTACAAGTCTTTAAAAACCATGATGACAAACTACCAAAACGGTATAAGTTATAAGGTTAAAGATGTTAATATCAATTTTTCAAATGAATTTTTAAAGTACTTGCTTCACGATAAAAAGTATTCTAAAAATTATGCAGTCAAGAAAATAGCAGATTTAAAAACAGTTTGTTATGATGCGGAAACCAACGGTATAGAAGTCAATCCACAATTTAAAAGGATTGAGAGCGCAAAAGTTAAGAATGAGAATGTTATTTATTTAACGCCCTCTGAACTTGAAAAAATAGAGGATGCAGACATAACCAATGAAGCATTACAAAACGCCCGAAAGTGGCTTTTATTAGGGTGCAACATTGGGCAACGTGGGGGCGACTTATTAAGCATTACCGAAAAGAACTTTGTTACTAGAAACGGTTATGAAGTTATAGAGCTTCAACAACAAAAAACAGGTAAAAACACCACTATTCCAGTACTGCAAACCACTAAGGATATTTTAGAAACTGGATTACCTTATAAAATATCTATTCAAAAACTTAACGACTATCTTAAAGAGGTTTGCGAATTGGCAGAAATTAACCAAAAGATAAAAGGGGGCATTATTGAAGTAACCAAAAAAGGCAAAGGCAACAAACAAAAGAGAAAAACTAACGGTATTTTTCCTAAATGGCAGTTAATAACCTCACACGTTTGCAGGCGTTCATTTGCTACTAATTTATACGGAACACTTCCAACCAATTTAATAATGCAGATAACTGCCCACAGTACCGAAAAAATGTTTTTAAACTACATAGGCAAAAACTCGCTAGACTATGCACAACAAATAGCGGACTTCTACACCTTACAGGCTCAAAAACAAAACAAGAAAGCAACCCTAACCGTTATCAAAAACGCATCAAATCAAAATTAATTTTATTTCAAAACACTTCAGATAATTATGAAAACAGAAACTTTAAAAATCAACGTGGCACAAAGGATATTGAGTATATCCGATAATAGACTATTAGAGAAAATTAAAAACCTTTTAGACAAAGAAAATGTATTTGCTTATGATATGGAGGGCAACCCCATAACCGAGAGCGACTATATTAAAAATTTGGATCTAGTCAATAAAGAGATTGACAACGGAACTGCAAAACTACACACTACCAAAGACGTTTTTAAACACATAGCAGATGACAATAAACTGGCACTCTAAGGCAGTTGATGACCTCAACAAGAATATACAATACATTGCCACCAAAAGCCCACAGAACGCCATGCACGTTTTAAAAACGCTTACAGAACTTGCAGATACTTTGGCACTCATGCCATACAAATACCCTAAAGAACCCGTTTACAATTCCGAAAACATTCGTTTTGTTACCAAATGGAGTTTTAAAATAGTGTACAGGGTTGAGGTTGATGCTATTTATATTTTAAGAGTATTCAATACCAACCAAAAACCTAGTAGGGTGTTTGAATAGAAATTCACTAACCATTTAACATGTTAACAAAATTGAAAAACGTTAACATATTGATTAGTACGTGTTAAAAAAGTAGTGAAATTTACCATGTTATTGAGTACGTGGAAAAAAAACAGTAAAAATTTACCATGTTGTTAAGTACATGGAAAAGAAACTCAACTAACAATTATAAAAAAAGCGCAATAATATGAATTACACTATCGAACAACAGGAGCAAATCGAAGAACTAAGAACATCTAGTGAAAAATCAGTACAGAATTTAAAAAACTATGTTGATGGTCTATCTAGCGAGGAATGTGATTATTTGTTAATAAGACTTCATAACAAGGCTAAATTTACAAATACAAAACTCAATAGTTTATGAGTACAATTAAAAGAGTCTGTGAAGTATCATATTTTGGTTTAATGAATTATGTATTAAAGAAAAATCTTATTGATTATCAAAATGAATTCTCAAAAAGAAAAGGGTTTACAACCAAATTTGCCCTTAAATTTTTCCCTAAATACATCAACTTTCAAAAGGCAATCAAAAAGCCAGTAGAACAATACGATGTACTTCTACTTAATTACTGGATTATCGAAGTGCCAAATAATGGGTTAAAATGGTCTAAACTCATTTCTGATTATGAATTTGGAAAGAACAGCCTTATTAATCAAAGGTTAAAGGCGGAAAAAAAACAAACTAAAACTAGAGCCAAATTACTACTTACCAAAAAGCAAAAACAAGAAATAAGAAATAAGAAACTTGATTTATTTAAAGAACCTACGTTACAAGGCGAGGTAATAAAGCGCATGAAAACAGATCCCGAATACGCAAAAAAAATAAAAGCAATAGCCTTAAAGAATTCGGAGAAGAAAAGCAATTATACTGATAATGTGAGAATGATGTCGCAAATTAAAAAGCCAAACAACTAATTAACTAAAAAAACTAGTCACAATCGCACTTATACGGCTTTATGTAACTGTGAAATGATTTACCGTAGTCATTTTTTTCATTACGATTAAAGTCGTTACATTTATTCAGCGGTATATCGCAATATAAATAAGGCTTGAACCCTCGTTTTGATTTCATGTAAATTACTACATAGTAGATGTTATTATAATCATAGAGGGATGCTTTTTGCATCCAGTCGGCATCGTTTGTGGCTATGGTTTTTTTGTGTTTTACATGGGTTAAAATGGCTTTCTGTAAATCGGTGCAGAAAAGTCCATAATTTATAGATTGTAATGGTTCAATATTTTGGTATGCTGCGCCTTTTAGGTTTTGGCTAAAACATGAGGAACTGATTAATAAGATTCCATTAAATGATTATTTCACTATAAAATTAATCAATCTTTGGACTACCTAATAAATTTGGTACTATTTTTTAAGCTACATTTTTATTGTTTTTCATTACTATTTCTATTTCCATTTCTACTGGTGACTTGCAACCTAAAGCAGAATGGAGTCTCTTATAATTATACCACTTAATATACTGGTCGATAACCTGGTAAGCTTCTAAGTAGCAATTAAAAGTATACCTATTTGTGCATTCATATTTTATTGTTTTAAATAAGCTCTCCGCGACAGCGTTATCCCAGCAGTTCCCTTTTCTACTCATACTTTGCGTTATTTTTTTACTGGAGTTTAAAACGCCTGTCATTTTATTAGATGCATACTGTACGCCTCTATCGGAATGAAAAATATGGTTATCAGTTATATTTCTGTTTTCTCTGGCCTGTAACCAGACCTTGTAAACGGTATTTTCAGTGCCCATATCCTCAGTTAATGCCCAGGAGACTATTTTTCTATCTGCTAGATCCAAAACTGAAATGATTACAAAAGATGATATGCATGACGAATTTGAAGACGAAATGATTTCAAACCGTTATGAGTATGAATAAATAAAGTTTTAGAATGTGTTTACTATGAAAACTTCCAAGAATTTAAAAAACACCAAAAACACACAAATTTTCAAATGGTTGACTAAATGCTGACTAGAACACAAAAAAGAAAACCGCAACAAACTAATAAATAGTAAGTTACGGTTTTTCTAAGTACTGAAGACGGGACTTGAACCCGTACGTCCTAATGGACATTGGATTTTAAGTCCAACGTGTCTACCAATTCCACCACTTCAGCAACTTAATTGGTATATTTTAAAAAAGTTTCAGAGCGAAAGACGGGATTTGAACCCGCGACCCCCACCTTGGCAAGGTGATGCTCTACCCCTGAGCTACTTTCGCAGTCTTTTAATGAACTTACCTACGGCAAGCAGGCGTTACAACCTCTCGATTGCGGATGCAAATTTAAAATATTTCTAGGAATTGCAAAGCCTTTTTTTGAAATAAATAAAAATAATTTTAAGCTTGTTTTTTCTTGACTAACATCCGTTTAATTTCATTGAGTTTCATTAGTGCTTCAACAGGCGTAAGTGTATCAATATCAATGTGTAATATTTCTTCTTTAATATTTTCTAACAAAGGGTCATCAAGATTAAAAAAACTCAATTGCATATCGTCATTCAAGGTTTTCACCTTATCAGTAAGCTCTTCACTAGAATGAGATTGCTCTAATTTCTTCAGAATTTTATTCGCACGGTGTAAAACTTGTTGTGGCATACCCGCCATTTTTGCCACATGAATACCAAAACTATGTGCGCTTCCACCTTCAACCAATTTTCTTAGAAATAGCACATTATCTTTTAACTCTTTTACAGACACATTAAAGTTTTTAATACGTCCGAAAGTTTCACTCATTTCATTGAGTTCATGATAATGTGTTGCGAATAATGTTTTTGGTTTCGCAGGATGTTCGTGCAAATATTCACTAATTGCCCAAGCGATGGAAATTCCATCATATGTACTTGTACCACGACCAATTTCATCCAACAACACCAAACTTCTATTGGAAATATTATTTAAAATAGAAGCGGTCTCGTTCATCTCCACCATAAAAGTCGATTCCCCCATAGAGATATTATCACTTGCCCCTACTCTTGTAAAAATTTTATCTACCAAACCTATTCTCGCAGATTCAGCTGGAACAAAGCTTCCAATTTGGGCCAACAAGACAATTAAGGCTGTTTGTCGTAATATCGCCGATTTACCAGACATATTAGGCCCTGTAATCATGATGATTTGTTGACCAGTTCTATCCAGAAAAACATCGTTAGCAATATACGCTTCACCAATAGGCAATTGCTTTTCAATCACAGGATGACGCCCATCCTTAATCTCCAAATCAAAGGAATCATCAAGGGTTGGATAAATGTATTTATTATCTTTTGCTAATTGTGAAAACCCACACAAACAATCTAATTGCCCAATTAAATAGGCGTTTTGCTGAACAGGTTTTATATATTGATTTAACCAACCCACCAACTCAGCAAACAACTGTTGTTCTATGGCTTGAATACGATCTTCAGCACCTAAAATTTTGGCTTCGTATTCTTTAAGTTCTTCAGTAATATAACGTTCTGCATTTACTAAAGTTTGTTTTCTAATCCATTCTTCGGGAACTTTATCTTTATGCGTATTTCGCACTTCAATATAATATCCAAATACGTTATTGGAGGCTATTTTAAGCGAGGTAATACCTGTGCGTTCACTTTCGCGCTCCAGCATGTTATCCAGATAATCTTTTCCGGATTTTGACAAACCTCTCAGGTCATCCAATTCCGAAGAAAAACCAGCAGCAATACTATTGCCTTTCAACACATTTACCGGCGCTTCTTCGTTTAAAGTCTCCTTTATTTTGTCTCGAAGCACATCGCAACTCTGCAATTTATCGCCTATAATTTTGAGCGATTCATTATCACAATTTGAAGACAAAGACTTTATAGGCACAATAGCTTCCAATGAATTTTTAAGCTGAATGACCTCGCGCGGATTCACCTTGCCTGTAGCCGTTTTAGAAATTAAACGTTCTAAATCGCCAATATGTTTAATGTGGTTTTGAATTTTTTGAAGCACAGAGTTTTCTTTAGTTAAGAAACTCACAACTTCATGACGTTGTTTTATTTTTTCAACATTTTTCAACGGCAATGCCAACCAACGTTTTAACAACCTTCCACCCATTGGTGAGATGGTTTTATCTATCACATTCAAAAGCGTCACCGCATTATTATTGGTAGAATTATAAAGTTCTAAATTTCTGATGGTAAACTTGTCCATCCACACATAATCATCTTCTGCAATTCTAGAAATTGAGGTAATATGCTGTAACTTATGATGTTGGGTTTCGCCTAAATAATGCAGAATAGAACCCGAAGCAATAATCCCTTCATATAAATCCTCAATACCAAAACCCTTTAATGTTTTTGTGTCGAAATGTTTGATTAAGGTTTCATAAGCATAATCGGTTTGATATACCCAATCTTCTAAATAAAAGGTATGAAAATCGTCGCCAAAAGTCTCGTTAAATAGCGAACGTTTTTGTTTAGACACCAACACTTCACTCGGACTAAAATTCTGGAGCAACTTATCAATATACTCCGCATTGCCTTGAGAAGTCAAAAACTCCCCTGTGGAAATATCTAAAAAAGAGATTCCTATATATTTTTTATCAAAATAGACTGAACATAAAAAGTTATTCGCTTTTGAAACTAAAACCTCATCATTTAAAGCAACGCCTGGGGTTACCAATTCGGTTACGCCTCGCTTTACAATGGTTTTGGTTTGTTTGGGATCTTCCAATTGATCGCAAATAGCAACGCGCTCACCTGCTTTTACTAGTTTTGGCAAATAGGTGTTTAAAGAATGATGCGGAAATCCAGCCAATTCCGTTTCACTTTCACTTCCTGCGCCACGTTTGGTTAAAATAATGCCTAAAATACCCGCAGCTTTAATGGCGTCACTACCAAAGGTTTCGTAAAAATCACCCACACGAAATAATAATAAGGCATCAGGGTATTTTACCTTGATGGCGTTATACTGTTTCATTAACGGGGTTACTTTTTTTGCTTTTTTCATTTAGTCCTTTTTCATTCCCATGAAGATGGGAATCTCTATGTGAAAGTGAATTTTAAGTCTTATTTTTGACAAAATTGTAGCATGCAATGTACCACTAATTTCATGTTTTTTGGAATTGAGATATTAGAAGTTATCTACAATTATTAACAATTTATTGGGTTTAAAGCTGCCCTGAATACACGTATAACTTTCAATGAATAAACTATAGACCTGTCAGGTTAGATACTGAATCAAGTTCAGCACAGGAAACCTTACAGGTCTGGATTAAAAAAAATCAAGTAAAATATTCGTGAATTCGTGGCAGAAAAAAAGTATAAGATTCCCGCCTTCGCGGGAATGACAAAAAAACTATATAATGCGCAAACTTAAAAATAACGAATTAGACAGATTAAGTGTTGATGGGTTTAAAGAAGCCGAAAAAACACCTATCATAATTATTCTTGATAATATCAGAAGCTTAAACAATATAGGCTCGGTATTTAGAACAAGTGATGCGTTTTTAGTTGAAAAAATTTATCTCTGTGGCATTACAGCAAAACCACCACATAAGGATATCCACAAAACAGCTTTGGGAAGTACGGATACTGTAGATTGGGAATATGTTGAAAACACCATGGATTTGGTCGAAAAACTGAAAAGCGAAAACGTAAAAATCTGTTCGATAGAACAAGCTGAAAATGCTACGATGCTTAACAACTTTACACCTAAACAACAAACAACTTACGCCCTTGTTTTTGGCAACGAAGTAAAAGGTGTTGCCCAAAATGTGGTAAATGTAAGCGATATGGTTATTGAAATCCCTCAATTTGGCACGAAACACTCTTTAAATATTTCGGTGAGCTGTGGGGTTGTGATTTGGGATATGTTTAGTAAGTTGAGAAAATAAAATTATCTTAGTGATTAAATCTAATTAATCAACACAAGTTGTTAAGCAATGAAATTCAAGTTTCTTTTATTAGCCGTATTCTGTTTATCCTTAACAAATTGCAAAAACAAACAAGAGCGAACTCCCGAAGTTGAAGTTCCAAAATATGCAGAAACATGGGAATCCTTGGCTACAAATAATAAGGAACCTGAATGGTTTAAAGATTCTAAGTTTGGTATTTATTTTCATTGGGGAGTTTATAGTGTTCCTGCTTTTGGAAATGAATGGTATCCAAGATGGATGTATTTTCCAGATAGAGGTGATAAATGGGGAGGGCAAACTTATGAGCACCATAAAAACACCTATGGCGATGTTTCTAAATTCAACTACCATGATTTTATCCCGATGTTTAAAGCGGAGCAATTTGATGCTGCAGCATGGGCGGATTTATTTAATAAAGCAGGCGCAAAA
Organism: Algibacter sp. 2305UL17-15; assembly: GCF_040720935.1. NCBI lineage: Bacteria > Pseudomonadati > Bacteroidota > Flavobacteriia > Flavobacteriales > Flavobacteriaceae > Algibacter > Algibacter sp. 2305UL17-15. Next base: position 49,554 of record NZ_JBFDAE010000007.1, on the reverse strand, counting down.
TTTGCAGGTCCAGTAGCACAACATCACGATGGGTTTGCCATGTGGGACAGCAAGGTAAACCCATGGAATGCAAACGATATGGGACCTAAAAAAAATATCTTAGGCGATTTGTTTAAAGAATTAAAGGCACTTGACATAAAAACCATTGCTACATTCCATCATGCAAAAGTTGGACAACGTTATGCAAAAGATTCTACAAATTGGGCAGGAAATGGGCCAGAAGCTGGCAGAAATAGTCATTTTCCATACCATCCGGAGTACATAACGTCCACCACAGACCCTAAGTTAAAACTATTTTATGGTAATCTAGAAGCAGAAGAATTTAATAAATACTGGCTAGACCAAGTAAATGAAGTGGTAGATAATTATTCGCCCGATATAATTTGGTTTGACTCTTGGCTAGACCAAATTCCAGAACATTATTTACAAAAAATGGTAGCTAACCATTTTAATAAAGCTGTTAAAAATAATCAAGAACCCATTGTGGCTTACAAGCAAAAAGATTTACCAACAAATATTGGTATTTTGGATATTGAGCAAGGCGGTAAAACGGAAATATCTGATGATTACTGGCTTACCGATATCACCATAAGTCATAATAGTTGGTGCTATATAGAAGGGCAAACCTACAAATATCCAGCTTTGGTAATAAGAAATATGATTGATGTCTGGAGTAAAAAAGGTATTGTGCTTTTAAATATTTCGCCACGTGCTGATGGTGTTATTATAGACGAACAAAGGCATGCGTTATCTGAAATTGGATCCTGGATTGAAAAACACAAAGAAGCAGTTTATGAAACCAGAACACACTCCATTTACGGTTATGGTGTTGCTGCATTTGAAAAAGGGCACTTTGGTGGACAATCGGCAACCATAAAATACAACAACCAAGACTATAGATTTACCACATCTAAAGATAAAAACACATTGTATATCTATGCTTTAGGACGCCCTAAAGCCAATACTAAATTACACATTAAACACGTTATAGATACTAACAATTCAAAATCTATAAAAAAAGTTTCGGTAGTTGGAAGTGGTACTGAATTAGAATGGAGTACCGATTTTGAAACCCTTATATTTCAAACACCTAACAATGAACTAATGGATGAAATAGCTACGGTTTTTAAGGTTGAGCTTGAAGACTAATTGTGAGCACTATTTTTATTAAAACCCTATAATTTAGACCAAAATAGGCTTTAAATAATTACAGTCTAGGATGGTTACAATAAATTAAATTAAGTGGCAAAAAAAGTAAAGAAACCATGGCCTATAAAGGATGTGATGCGCCAGATTTACGACAAGCATCTTTGGGGAGGAAATGAATTCGATTTTTACTCTGGTTATGGTTCACATGACCCGAAAATTACGAACCCTTATTTGAATGCCGTAATTGCCTTTTTAGAATCTCACAATAAGAAATTGGTTGTCTGCGATTTAGGCTGTGGCGATTTTAATATTGGAAGACACCTCACTAAATACGTCAAAAAATATATGGCTTTAGATATTGTTGAAAACCTTATTGAAAGAAACAAAACATTATTCAAAGCAGATAATTTAGAGTTTCATTGTTTGGATATTATAGAAGATGAACTTCCACCCGCTGACTGTATTATATTAAGGCAAGTTTTACAGCATTTATCCAACAAAGACATAGAAAAAATAACAAAAAAATTAGCAGCGTATAAATACATCATTCTAACGGAACATATACCGTTGGGCAACTTTGCGCCAAACAAGGATATTATTTCAGGGCAAGGCATTAGGCTAAAACAAGATAGTGGTGTTGATGTATTGAAAGCACCTTTTAATTTGAAAGTTAAAGATCAAAAACAACTTGGGGAGTATGTTTTAGAGAATAAAAAAGGGCGCATTGTTACAACTTTATTTAAAACTTTTTAAGACGTGGTTTTTGCCATTCTTACAAAGGCAAGAATCCAATTAAAAGTCCAAACTCCAAAATAAAAGAACCTGTTATTACAAATCTAAATCATTCAAATCATATTTTCTAATCCCAATAATCTTGTACAACCTTTTCTATCTGCGGAAACGGAGTATCATCTTCTTTTACCTCAGCTCTCAATTTTTTCAATCTTATTTTTAAATCACTAATCACATCTGCATATTTTTCATCGCCATATTTATTATCCATTTCGTTTGGATCGTTTTTTAAATCGTAAAACTCCCATGCTGGCGGTGTATCAAAATAGGACATGGATTCTGGGTTATGCGCCCATTCTTGTGCCTCTACATTTCTTTCGGTATTGTAATCGCGCCCGTAGAAAAATATCAATTTATAGTCTTTTGTACGGATACCGAAATGCGCCGGATTATTATGATTGTGCGCCATATGCATCCAATAACGGTAATAAGTTTCTTGTTGCCAACCCTCAGGTTCTTTACCTGTTTCCAAAATTTTATCAAAACTACTGCCTTGCATATAATCTGGTGTTTTACCACCTCCCATGTTTATAAGCGTTGGCGCAAAATCGGTATTATTAACCATCGCATTTACTCTACTTCCAGCTTTGATTTTTTCTGGATATCTTACTAAAAATGGCATGCGCATAGACTCTTCATACATCCAACGTTTATCGATATAATCGTGTTCCCCAAGCATAAAACCTTGGTCGCCTGTGTAAACGATAATGGTGTTATCCATAAGACCTGCTTCCTCTAAATAGTCAAACAAGCGTTTTACATTATCATCCACACCTTTTACACATCTTAAATATCTTTTTAAATATTCTTGATATGCCAAATGTTTGTATTCTGGATCTGGTATATTTGGATCAATTTCCATGTGCATGCCCATATTCCGTATTACGTTTCTATGTCCTACTGAAGAGCCTATGGTATCCGTCAACGTATTGTTAATACCTTTGGTAGCAATAGAGCCATTGTTTTTATTATCCCACAAACTCTCAGGTTCTGGAATTTTAACATCGGCCAGATAACCTTCATATCTGGGCGCATATTCAAAAAAATCGTGAGGCGCTTTAAAATGATGCATCAAAAAAAACGGTTTGTTTTTATCGCGTTTGTTTTTCAACCAATCGAGTGATATATCTGTAATAACATCGGATGAATGCCCTTCATATTTAGTAGCATTCACTTCTCTAACTAAATCTTCTTCAAATTTAATTTCCATCTTTTCGCCACCTTCTTTTGCATACAACGTTGGGTTAAAATAATCGCCTTGCCCTGGTAATACATTGTAATAATCAAAGGCTTCTGGCGCATGTTTTAAATGCCACTTTCCAATCATGGCAGTTTGATAGCCCAGTTTCCCCATTTCAATCGCTAAATATTGGTTTTCTGGTTTTAAACTGCCACTTAAATCTACTACGCCATTTACCTGTCCGTACTGTCCCGTCATAATACTCGCTCGTGAAGGTGTACAAATGGAATTGGTACAAAATGCATTTTCCAACAACACACCTTCTTTTGCAATACGGTCTATGGTTGGCGTTGGGTTTAGACTTGCCAATCTGCTACCATATGCGCCAATACCTTGTGTGGTGTGGTCATCGGACATGATATAAATAATATTGGGCTGTTGGGTTGCGGTTGTATTGGTTTCCTTTTGTTTGCAAGAAAACAGTATTACCAAAGCAATAATATAAAAAGGGGTAAGTTGGATTTTCATGTTTTTAGTATAGTTGTTTAGATGCTAAATATAATAAAGAATTTTCTTTAATTAGTGAAACACTATGTAAATACCTTAACTTAATATTTGCTATTTCGACAAATGTATTGAATAGATTACACATTATTTATATCCTCAAAAACCCAGAAATAATCCATTGGATTTTTTGATTTTACGTAGGAAATATTAATTACATTTGCAGGATAACGGTAACAAAAAACTTACTATATCCTGGCTTATTTATGGGATATGAGTAATAAAGGTTACTATATAACGATTTGCCCCATAATTATTAAAGAAAATTCTGCCAACCATTAAACTAAACCAAAAAATATGATTTCAAGAGTAAAAGTTGACGGGAATTATCTCGAAACGATTGACGAAAAGGGAAAACGAATAAAACGAGCCTACAACAATGGCGACTTTTTAGGAAACTCTTCCGAAATAGTTGTCGTACACGACGGTAATTACATAGAAGTATTTGACGAAGATTTAAAAAGGATTTCAAGAACCTACCACAAATTTGATAGATTTTTAGGTGCATCAGGCTATAGTTTTTCAATTCAAGATGGAAATTACGCTGAGACTTTAGATGCAAAAGGAAAAAGAATTAGCCGTCAATACTCTAAATAAATTATGACTATTTCAAGCATAACCGATATTCCAAGAAATGTATCTCTTGGCGAAAAAGACAATTTTGGAATAGAACCGTTTGAAAACGGACTTACCAAATTTATTGACCACACGAACACACCAATCACAATTGCACTTCAAGGCGAATGGGGAAGTGGAAAGACCTCATTGATGAACAGCCTAAAGAAGAATTTGAGCGATGGCGATAATTCAAAATATCATTCTGTTTGGCTAAACACTTGGGAATATTCATTAATGAAAGATGCTTCCACTACCCTAATCGACATTATCGCTAAACTCATTGATGAAGTCACGAAGATTGCCAACGTTGATAAAGAGAAGAAAAATCAACTTTTGAAGAACGTAAAGAAAATCGGGTTTTCGGTTTTGAAAGTTGCAAGTTCAGTCAATAGCATAACAAGTTCGGCAATTGACGAAATTGAAAAGTCCTTTAATCAAGAACAAGAATTTACCATAAGTCAAATTCGTGATGAACTCGAAATAATCATTGAAAATTGTCTTAAAAAAGACGGCAAAAAAGGCTTCATCTTTTTTATTGATGATTTAGATAGGATTGACCCACCAGTTGCTGTTCAACTTTTAGAACTTTTAAAAAATATCTTCACTTTAAAAAACTGTGTTTTCGTTTTGGCGATTGACTATGATGTAGTGATTAAAGGTCTTGAACCAAAATTCGGTAAACTTTCAGAACAGAACGAGAGAGAATTTAGGTCGTTTTTTGACAAAATAATTCAAGTACCTTTTTCGATGCCAGTTTCAAGTTATGAGATTGACACCTTCTTGAAAGAAAGTTTGTTGGCTATCAATTACATTTCTGACCAAAATGCCAAGAACGAAAAATTGATTTCAAATTTTTCAGAGATTTCAAACTTATCTGTTGGAACAAATCCAAGAGCATTAAAAAGGTTGATGAATTCACTTTCACTCATTAGTTGTATCAATTCGGCCAAAGGGAACAAGCATGAAAATGAACAACTAAATGAAGACCTTGAATTATTAGTCAACTTCGCTTTGGTAAGTATTCAAATAGCATATCCACCAGTTTACAGGCTTTTATCACTTCATTCAGCATTTGATATATGGAACGAGAATGTGGCTTTACAAATGAACTTGAAGCAACTTGATGAACAAAGTATAGCAAAACTCAACAAGTCGGAAGAATTTGATGAAGAATGGGAAAAGGTTTTATTCAGACTTTGTGAAAATGACCATTATCTTAAAAAACGCGCATTAAACATTTCGCGCCTTTTAAACACATTGAAATCCGCAATAATAGAACAAGGCGAAGACGTTGAAAATATAATAGGCTCAATAATTTCTCTTTCTTCAGTTACCAACCTTGAAGCTTTTGACAAACCAGTAATAGACTATCATAGGGGAAATTTCTTGAAAAATTTGCGCAATTTATTAATTCCTCAATTAAAGAAGTACTTGCCCAAGATTGCCAACCTAATAAAAACACAAGGCAAAAGAGTTCAATCCAATGCTTTCATAAAATTTACAGAAAAGGATTGGGGGAATTGGATTAAACTTCACTCGCATCCCTATGAAGGTGCAGTTAGATTAATAATGGTTTCGGATAAATGGTTAGCACCTGTGAAAAACCATAATTCTTTAGAAGCTTCGGTTAAAGGAGCTGGTTTTGAAAATGATTTAAAAGAAATTGAAAATGATTACAACAATTTTATTTCCAAACATCCAGAATTTGAAGCAACAAATTTTCACGACCAAGTTGTTATAAGAGAAGGTTGCTACGTTTTAGAAATCTACTCTTATTTAACATTGCAAAACGTTGATGCTTTTTACCAAGATGAAAACATAAGGAAAATAAGTTTGGTTATTGCAGATATGTATCACTTTTTAGTTCGATTGGATGACTTAAAAAGCAAAGTTTGGGAACACTATAAAATGTTATAAGATTTATGAATTACTGGCTACATAGAATTTCACATCACGCAGAAGTATCATATCCACTTTTATGGAAAAATAAACTTTCCATCGGTTTTTCTGATTTTGCAACGCAACAATTTATTGATGATGTTTTAGAAAATGAAACTTGGGAAAAAAGATGGCAAGTACTTGAAACAAAAGTTGAAGAAATGCGGGGAAGTCGCCCAAGAACAAGATATAACTTATGGCGATTTATTGAAGGTTTCAAAAAAGGCGATAGAATTGTCGTTCCAAGTTGGGGCATGTTTTCAGTATACGAGATTGTTTCGGACAAGCCCAAACCGATTTCAGAATTAGATATTCCAGATTTAAAAGATTGGAATAAGAATAAGTTGCAGTTTAAAGGGGAGCATTTGTATAGAGATGATACTCACATAGATTTAGGTTTTTTTTGGGAAGTAAAGCCATTGGCTAAAAATATGTCTCGAAAAGACTTTGCCGATGCGCCACTTACCTCACGAATGAAAATTAGAACAACCAACTGCAATATTTTCAACCTCAGAGAAAGTGTTGAGAAAGCAATGGTTTCATTTGAACATAATCGACCAATTAATCTTCACGCAGAAGTGCTTGAAAAAATTGGCCCACAAGTACTCAAATCTTTAAAAGTCAACTTAAATCCAGACAAATTTGAGAGCCTTGTGAAGTTCTATTTTGAACGAAGTGGAGCAACCGAAGTTTATATTCCCGCAAAAAACGAAAGTGGAAAAGAAGGCGATGCAGATGTAATAGCGATTTTTGAACCAATAAAGACGATTATTTATGCACAGGTAAAGTTTCACAACATAAAGTCTGAAACAAACAGATGGGCAGTTGAGCAAATAAAAGATTATAGAAATAACAAGGAATTACTTGATGATGATTATACCAAAGTTGCTTGGGTTATTACATCAGCAAATGGATTTACAGATAATTGCGTAAAAATTGCACAAGAAGAAAAGGTGCAATTAATTGACGGAATTAGGTTTGCCGAAATGCTAATTGAAGCTGGAATTTTAGACTTGAATAAAGCATTGTGAAAATATAACTGTGGGCAACATGAGTATATAACAAATAAACCCAAAATCACTCCCCAAAAACTTCTCCCAAAACCCACAAATAATCCGCTCTATTCTCCACAAAATCCCTATCAGAAACATCAATAATTTTCACATTAAAGTCTTTTTGGGTTTTTAAAAACTCCAAATACCCAGCATTAATTTTTTCTAGATAATCATCATCAATATTTTGCTCGTAGTCTCGTCCGCGTTTTTTAATATTTTCTTGAAGCTGGGTTGTGCTTTGGTATAGATAGACATACAAATCGGGTTTTCTCAAATCTTTATACATCAAATAAAAGAGCTTTCGGTATAAATTAAATTCATCTTCATTCAACGTAATCTTCGAAAAAATGAGTGATTTAAAAATGTCATAATCACTCACTATAAAATCCTTGAACAAATCGAGTTGCGATAAATCTTCCGAAATTTGTTGGTAACGATCTGCCAAAAAACTCATTTCTAAAGTAAAGGCATAGCGATTGGCATCTTCATAAAATTTTGGCAAAAACGGATTATCGGCAAATCGTTCTAAAATAAGTTTCGCATTAAAATCATGTGCTATCTTAGTGGCTAAACTGGTTTTTCCTGCACCAATATTTCCTTCAATGGCAATGTAATTATACTTTGAAACATCGCATTGCTTACTAGGGTTTTTCAACCAAATTTTAATGGGTTCTAAAACAGAATCATCGTCACACTCCTCTAACAAAACAGACACTTTTTTATCAAACTTAGGGTGCTTCACTTTTGATGCGATATCATTAAGCGGCAACAACACAAACTTACGCTTGCTCATTTCGGGATGCGGCACTTTGAGCGTTTTTGTATTGATAATTTTGGCTTCAGCAAAAACAATATCTAAATCTATGGTTCTTGCTTCGTATGTGTTCTTATTTGTTCTGATGCGCCCTAAAGCTGTTTCAATATCAAGTAAAGCCTCCAGCACTTCTTGAGGTTCTAAATAACTTTCCAACACCAAACAACAATTCAAAAAATCCTCTGCCGAGACTTCGGTGTCAAACCCCAATGCAGGCGATTTATAAACCTTAGAAATCAATTTGATGTTCCCAATACGTTCATGAATAGCGTCAACTGCATGCTGCAAGTTTTTAAACTTATCGCCTTTATTACTACCTAAAGCAATATGATATGTTGTTGGTTTTACCATAAGGAAAGCAAAATAATGAAAAGTAAATGGTTTCCTTTATATTTACAGAACCTATTTATCCACAATTATAGATGACACTAAAAGATAAACTTCTCGCCCAACGTATTTACATGCTTTTAGGCGGTTTATTTATCACATCACTTGTCGTTTCAAACCTCATTTTTCAAAAATTTTTCTATTGGTATCCGTTTGATGTCGAGATTTTCGGGAGCAAGTTATTTGAAATTTCTGTTGGTATTTTACCATACCCCATCACTTTTTTAATTACCGATTTAATTAGTGAAATCTATGGTAAAAAAAGAGCCAATGACGTGGTTGTGGTTGGTATTTTCGCGTCTTTATTTTCACTTTTAATCATCTATGCAGCAATTCATGTTCCTGCAACCTCGTGGTCTCACGTGCAAGATGATACATTTAGTCACGTTTTTGGAAATTCAACTATAGCAGTATTTGCCAGTATGCTCACCTATTTATTTGCTCAGTTTGTGGACATTCAAATTTATCATTTTTGGAAACGGTTGACCAATGGGAAACACTTATGGTTGCGCAACAATTTCTCCACTTGGTTTTCACAATTTATAGATACATTTACCATTGTATTTTTATTGTGCTCTTTCGGTATCATCGATTGGGCAAATTTTAAGGGCCTGCTGGTTAGCGGCTTTCTTTTTAAAGTTATAGTTGCCGCATGCGATACGCCTTTTTTATATTTAGGGGTTTACTTATTCAGAAAACGTTTCAATTTAAAGGTAAATGAAGAAATTGACCTACTATAATTGATTTGCGTTAACAATCGTATTGCTTAGGTTAAATTTATATTAAACTTTTTGTTTATTTCGACTGAAACAAAATTGCTCTCGTATATTTATATAAACACATTTTTATGAAGAAAGCTTTAAAAATTATTGGAATTTCAATACTTATCATCATCGCATTATTAATTGCCATACCATTCGCATTCCAAGGACAAATAAAAGATATGGTAAAACGTTTTATCAATCAAAATTTAAATGCCAAAGTAGAATTTAGTGATGTCAGTTTGAGTTTCATAAGAAGCTTTCCCCAGGCTCATGTTAATGTAAATGATTTGGTAATTACCAATTTTGAACCTTTTAAAGACGAAACTTTTGCAACTGCCAAGGACATTTCCTTTACCATGTCAATCAAGGAATTGTTCAAAACTGCTGACCAAGACCCCATTGTTGTAAATTCAATAAACATAGACGAAGCGCTTTTAACTCTAAAAACTGATAAATTAGGGAATAACAACTACGATATCACCAAGGAAAAAGAAAACCAAGCTGCCACCGAAAACAGTAGTAGTTTTGCTTTTGACATTGAAGATTATAACATTAAAAATAGTGCTTTAGCATATATAGATGAAGGTGCGGATATTTCAATTTATGTCACCGAATTAAATCACGAAGGTCATGGCACGTTTTCTGCGGAAGCTTCAGAACTGGACACAAAAAGTGAAGCCAATGTAAGCATGACGCTAGATAGTACGAATTATTTGAGCAGTAATCCTATAAAGTTGGATGCTTTAATTGGTTTGGATTTAAACAATAGCACCTACACTTTTAAAGAAAACAAAGGCTTTATAAATGACTTACCCTTAGAGTTTCAGGGCTATGTTAAACAATTGGAAAACGGACAGGAGATTGATATTTCGTTTGAAAACCCAGAGTCTGATTTTAAAAATTTCTTAGCGGTAATCCCAAAGTCATATTCTAAAAACATAGATAATGTTGAAACTACAGGCGATTTTAAAGTAAAAGGGACGATTAAAGGTTTGAGTTCTGATACTACGATTCCTAATTTGGACATCAGTATCACGTCAAACAATGCATCTTTTAAATATCCAGATTTACCAAAGCGCGTCAATAATATCAGCATCAATACGGCAATTAAAAATACTACTGGAAATATAGACGATACTTATATTGATATTAAAACATTAAACTTTAAAATTGATGATGATATTTTTAAATCGTCCGCCACTTTAAAAAACATCACAAAAAACATGTTGGTTCACGCCAATGTTGATGGCGTTTTAAATTTGGCAAACATAACGAAAGTATATCCTATTGAATTAAAAAATACGTTAAGCGGAATTTTAAAAGGAAAAGTGAATACTGCTTTTGATATGAATGCCATTGAAACCAATACCTATGAACGTATTAAGAACAACGGTTCAGCAAGCATCACCGATTTTGTGTTTTCTTCGGAAGATATTGTAAATCCTATTCATATTTCTGAAGCACAAATGACTTTTAATCCCGGCGCCGTTTCTCTTAATAATTTTAAAGCAAAAACTGGCGATAGCGATTTAAACGCTAAAGGCACTATCAATAATTTATTAGGGTTCTTATTAAGCGATAATACTTTAAAAGGGAATTTCAATGTGAATTCCAACCTATTTAAAGTGAGTGATTTTATGTCTGAAGATGACCCTTCAGCAGAAAATAAAACTACAAGTGATTCAGAATCTCTAAAAATTCCAGCATTTTTAGATTGTACCATAAATGCAAATGCAAAAACGGTGGTCTATGATAATTTAAACTTGAAAAATGTTACAGGAACGCTTTATATAAAAGACCAGCAAGCTAAACTTCAAAACATGACATCTAACATATTTGATGGTGCTTTATCTATTTCTGGAGACGTTTCTACTAAAGATGAAACACCAACTTTTAATTTGAATTTGGATGCCGACGGGTTTGATATTGCACAATCTTTCAAAAGTTTAGAATTGTTTCAAAACCTAGCGCCAATAGCCAAATTATTGCAAGGAAAGCTGAACACTAATTTGAATATTTCTGGTAAATTAGATCAGGAATTCTCCCCTATCTTGAATTCTGTTTCTGGAGATGCACTAGCAGAATTGCTTGCCACTAGAATTGGCGACAATCAAGGCGAATTAATGAACAAGCTAGAAGGCGCGTTAGGGTTTATAGATTTTAACAAACTAGATTTAAAAGACCTTAAAGCAAAGCTGGAATTTGCCGATGGAAAAGTAGCCGCAAAACCATTCAATTTAAACTATAAAGACATTACCATTGAAGTTTATGGAGCGCATGGGTTTGACAAAACCATCAATTATAATGCGGTTTTTAATGTGCCTGCTAAATATTTAGGAAGTGAGGTAAACAGATTAATTGGCAAAATAAATGATACTGAGGTTAACAATATTACTATTCCTGTTACCGCAAATATTACTGGTGCATTTACGAGTCCTACTGTAAAAACCGATTTGACTAGTGGCGTTAAAAATCTAACAAATCAGCTCATCGAAATTCAAAAACAAAAACTGCTCAATCAAGGTAAGGACAAAGTAAAAGATTTAATTGGTGACGTAATCGGTGGTAATAAAACCAAAACCGATTCTATAAAAAAGGAGCAAAACAATACGGTTAAAGATGTTTTAAATGAGATTATAAAATCCAAGCCAAAAACCGATTCCACTAAAATTGATAGTACTTATACAACCGAAAAAGCCATCAAAAATGTTTTGGGTGGCTTATTGGGGGGAAATAAAAAAGGGAAGGATAGTGTTAAATAGTATTTTCTTTAATTTAAACATCAAGTGATAATTTCAAACTTCCACCTAAGCCTTCTCGTATTATTCGCATTAGCGTTGAAAGTCGTATATCACTTGCATTATTTTCAATTCTAGAAATATAATTTTTAGTTGTCCCAACTTTTTCGGCAAGTTGTTGCTGGGTTAAATGCTGTTTTTTTCTTGCTTCTTGAATTAACACACCAATTTTAAAGGTCTCAAATTCTTCTTGGAATTCCTGACGAGATTCAGTTCCTATTTTTCCATACTGTTCATCTAAATGGTCATCAAACGATGTGATTCTTTTATCTATTTTCATAATTCTAATACCGTATTGTAGTGTTGTCGCCACTTTCAAAATTATTATTTGCCTTCTAAATATTTCTTTTTTAATCGTTCCGCTTTTTTAATTTCTTTTTGGGGTGTTTTTTGCGTTTTCTTTTGAAATCCGCTCAACAGAATTATCAAATTTCCTTTGTCGAAAAAACAGAGAATTCGGAATATTCCATTCCCTGCAGAAATCCTAACCTCCCAAAGTCCATCAGTATTAGTAAGGCTTTTTTAAAAATTTTTCTGGAACAATTCGAGTATTCCTTAAAACCAAAAGCGTCCAATCTATTTTCTTACGAACAACGAGCGACTGTTTTAAATAAAAATCCTTAAAGTGGTTTTCGTAAAACCCTATCTCTCTTTTAAACTCGCTCAATTTGTTAGTCGTTAATTCTCTTCAAAGTTACCTAAAAAGGTAACATTTTGCAAATTTAAAAACAGTTTTTATTGCGAATACGAATTTCAGAGTACAAACAGTAACCGTTTATATAAGAATAATATAGTGGAAATCGAGGACAAGGCTTGACTGTAAAAACCGAGTTCTGTACTTAATTAATTGCTTCTACAGTTACACAAAGGTTAAGAATACCAACAGTTATTCTAACGGTTACGCTCGATACCGTAATTTTAGAACACAGCATTTTTATTTTTACAGATATTCTATTTTCTTCAAAAACAGCACAAAATCGTCAAAAAACAATCTTTTTTTCTCAAAATCGACTTATTTTCATAAAAAATTGCTAAATTATTAGGATTTTCTGTTTTTTAGGTTATGTTGTAAGGAAGTTTAATTTTTAAAATCTTCTATATACTATATGCGTCAACTAAAAATTTCAAAACAAGTTACCAACAGAGAATCTAAATCCCTAGACAAATACCTACAAGATATTAGCAAAATAGGACTAATTACTGCCGAAGAAGAGGTAGAATTAGCACAGCGTATCAAACAAGGCGATCAAAAGGCTTTAGATAAACTCACAACCGCTAATTTACGTTTTGTAGTTTCAGTCGCTAAACAATATCAAAATCAAGGTTTAAAATTACCCGATTTAATCAACGAAGGCAATGCTGGACTAGTAAAAGCAGCAAAACGATTTGATGAAACCAGAGGTTTTAAATTTATATCCTATGCTGTTTGGTGGATCAGACAAGCAATTTTACAAGCTTTAGCGCAACAATCTCGAATAGTTAGATTACCTTTGAACAAAATTGGTTCTATTAACAAAATTAATAAGGCCTATTCGCATTTAGAACAAGCACATGAAAGAGCACCAAGTGCCCAAGAAATTGCAACAAATCTAGATTTGACATTAAGTGATGTAAAGCAATCCCTGAAAATATCTGGCAGACATGTATCTATGGATGCCCCTTTTAAGGAAGGCGAAACATCAAACTTATATGATGTAGTAAAATCAGATGAAGCACCTAGACCAGATGCTGAATTGATGAAAAAATCTTTGAATGTTGAAGTAAACCGAGTATTGGATACGTTATCAGAGAAAGAAGCACAGGTTATTCGCTATTATTATGGCATAAGTGTTAAGCACCCCCAAAGTCTTCAAGAAATTGGAGATGCTTTTGGATTAACACGAGAACGGGTGAGACAAATTAAAGAAAAAGGGATTCGCAGATTGCGACATGCCTCAAAAAACAAAGTATTAAAAACCTATTTAGGATAATATTAAAATAAAAAAATTATTAACTCAAATTAAATCTATGTTAAAGATTATTGTAAAAGATGGCGAAAATATAGAACGCGCCTTAAAACGTTACAAACGTAAACACCGTAATATTAAAGTAATGCAAAATTTAAGAGAAGGGCAATTTTTCACGAAGCCATCTGTTAAAAGACGCCGTGAAGTTCAAAAAGCAGCTTACATCCAAAACTTAAGAGATCAAGAGGATATATAATCTCTAAGTTTAAAAGTTATATAAAAATCCCAATTACTGTTGTAATTGGGATTTTTGTTTTAAACATGTTTTTCATTATTAAAAAATAAGACGATTAATTCTGATAGTTGAGAGCAAAGAATTTAGTTTGTTTATGCGCAAAAAAAAACCGAAGAGCATGATAAACTCTTCGGATTTTTTTCAGCAATAATTATTCTTAATGTTTAACAATAATGCGCTTTGTTATCTTGCTTGTAGTATTATCTATCTGTAAAATATAAATACCGTTACTGAGTTGGCTTACATCAATTGTAGTGTTATCTGTTGTTTTATTTAGAATAAGCATTCCAACAGTATTATATATTTTTATGGATTTAACACCTTTTCCTTGAATGTGCAATGTATTTTTAGCTGGGTTAGGAAATACAGAGATTTCATCACCACGACTATCGAATGCAGATTTTTTTCCTGCTTCTTTTGCAAAGCTAGAGTTTGTAGTTAAAATAATTTTATCCATATTCCATTGCCACTTACTAGAACCGGAAGCAACAATCCTTACAGCATGGGTCCCTGTAGTTAAAGCAATAGTGTTTGCGGCATTTAAAGTTTGGTAATTACCCCAAGAACCATTATTGTTTACATTGTCTGTACTAATTAATACATTATCAATGTAAATTGAAACTTTCGTATTATTCTTTGGTGTAGAAATTTTATAAGCCACATAATATGTTGCAGCTTGTGTTACGTTAATAGTATAATTAGCAGCATCATTTTTGTTCACATAATTTACCGATGATGCTGTGTTGTTCATCCCGTAAGGCACGTACCCATCGTTAAACGTTCCAGTAGTGGAAGTAAAGCTTTCGGCCTCTATTACGATTTCTGCACTTGAAGGAGGTGTTATTTCCCCTGTTTTATTAAGTACAATTTTGTCCATATTCCATTGCCAATCACTAGTACCTGAAGCAACAATCCTTACAGCGTGGGTTCCTGTAGTTAAAGCAATAGTGTTTGCGGCATTTAAAGTTTGGTAATTACCCCAAGAACCATTGTTGGTAACATTGTCTGTACTAATTAATACATTATCAACGTAAATGGAAACTTTCGCATTATCCATTGGGGTAGAGATGTGATAAGCAATGCTGTATTCGCCAGCTTCTGTTACGTTAATACTGTATTGGGCATCATCGTCTTTGTTTACATAATTTACCGATGATGCTGTATTGTTCATCCCATAAGGTACATACCCATCGTTAAATGTTCCAGTAGTGGAAGTAAAGCTTTCAGCCTCTATTACGATTTCGGCACTTGGAGGAGGTGTTATTTCCCCTGATTTATTAAGTACAATTTTGTCCATATTCCATTGCCAATTATTAGTACCTGAAGCAACAATCCTTACAGCATGGGCTCCTGTAGTTAAAGCAACAGCGTTTGCAGCATTCAAAGTTTGGTAATTACCCCAAGAACCATTGTTGGTAACATTGTCTGTACTAATTAATACATTATCAACGTAAATGGAAACTTTCGCATTATCCATTGGGGTAGAGATGTGATAAGCAATGCTGTATTCGCCAGCTTCTGTTACGTTAATACTGTATTGGGCATCATCGTCTTTGTTTACATAATTTACCGATGATGCTGTATTGTTCATCCCATAAGGTACATACCCATCGTTAAAAGTGCCTCCTGTGGAAGAGAAAGATTCTGCTTCAATTGTAATTGTATTTCCAGAACCTGATGTCGTACTAACTGTTACCAAGCTGGTTGCAGTATAATTACCATCAGTTGATGTTGCAGTAATTGTTGTAGTTCCGTTAGCATTTGCTGTAACAACACCGCTTTGATCAACCGAAGCAACTGTTGAATTGCTAGAAGTAAAAGTCATGGTGTTTACCGTAGCGTTAGATGGGATAACCGCTCCAGTAATGTTTCCTTGCGCACCAACATTTAATGATAGCGATGTTGGTGAGACTGAAATGCCCGTTACAGCAACAGTTGATGGTGCTGTTACTGGCTTATACACACGTACCCAATCTACTTTCATTTGATTTTTTGCCGGATCTGTTAAATCACTATAAGATGGTGTAGATCCTATGAGCCAAGTTTGCGACTCCATGTTAATTATAATATCCATTGCTTTAGTAAACCCTCTAGCTTCAGTTGTTACACCATTTCCATCAATATCTTGATCGTCACCACCTTGAAACCAAGCTGGATCAATAACGTTATAGCCATTGGAAGCATTAGAAGCTGCTTGAAGCGTACTAAAATCATAAGAAGCCCCAGAAGTAGCATGAACTGTAACATCTGTATATCCAGCCCCATTATTTGTTGGCAAATTATATCCATTTACGTTCCAATTCATAGAGTTGAAATAAGTATACTGCCAAGTACCATTATATTTTGTAGCAATGGCATTGTAATACATAACTCTTACCAATTCCCCATCAATATAGTACTCAAAGTGTTTTGGTCCGATCCAATTAACACCCATACGCATATAACGTCTGTTTCCATTATTATAACACCAGTCTCCCCAACCATAGCTAGGAGACACCCTGCTATCAGGATACCATGAGTTTACGTCTCTAGGTTGGTAATCAGTAAAAGGGTTGCGTACAAATGAATGATGACTGATGTGTGTTAAATGTTTAAATCCGCTAACATCACCATAATTTTCAAGAATATCGATTTCTTCTGTATCATCTGGACTAAGTAACCAAAAGCAAGAGGCTAAAGATATATTAGCAACACTAACTGCAGATTCAACAAAAACTGGGTAAATCACTTTATTATTCGATGTTATACAACCAGACGCTACACCATAGCTTCCGCCCTTGCTATTTTCTGAAGTGTGTCCTACATTAATTACTAAATCACTACCGTTTACGGCAACATTATTATGTTTCCAGTAAGTATATCCCGGTCCGTCCCAGCTGTTATGATAGAAATTATACCATTTATTGTTACCAAAGTCCACTTGGCTATTAGTGGCATTAAAATTATAATTAAAATCATCGGAAACGTTTGCTTGGAGTTCCCAAGTTTTTCCCGACCCTGCGTTTGCTGGTACAGCTATTCCAGACCAGTCTTGAGCTACCATAACAATACTTGTTAGAAATAGTCCAATTTGTAATACATACTTTTTGTTCATTTTAAATTCGTTTAGTTGGTTAATTTTAAAGGATGATAATATAGGAAATTTTAGCACAATTACAGTTTAAAAGTTTAATATAAAAAACCCATTTTCATCTTCATGAAAATGGGTTTTTTAAAGTTGGTGGTATCAGCTATTCTTAGCGCCGTTTAATAAGCTTTCCTGTTTTCAACCAACGCTTTTTTTCTCTTTTTCGCATTTCGACCTTGATTATTTCATTGGTACAAGCGGCTGTATATGTTTTATTGTTCTCTAATTTTAAAACTTCGTTTTCGTTTACAAGAAACAACGGGTTTATGTAAGCATAAATATGGGTTCTGTTTCCTAATGTTTCCTTGCCTTTCTCATCGAAGTCCAAATCTTTAACAATGTCATCTAAATAATAAATGGAAAAGCGCAACTGGCTGTTTTCCTTTTTATCATAAGTCCCAGCAATTGCGAGTGGCGTTGAAGGGTAAAATATACTTAAATGTTGCGTCTGGTTTTGCATCAGGATTGCCTTTAAGCGTTCTGTATGAATAAGAAAATCTTATGTGCTCTTTTGTATTAATAGGTCGCAAAGTTACTAAGTTTCCACCATAGCCTTTAACAGTTCTCTTAACAACACCGGAAGACGCATTTCTTAAATCCCTGAATTTCAGAATAACATAGACACTACCAGGAATTGCGCTCTCATAACTGAAAGTTACAGATTTATCATCATTCCTTTCATAGGTTATCTTTTGCGTACTTGCTTGGGAATTAGAAATTTGACTGGAAATAAAAGTGAAAAAACAAAAAATCAATATTCTGCAACTATAAGCCATAAATATGTTTGTAAAATAATATTTACAATATTACTAAATAAAGCTAATAAAAACTTATTGATTTCTGCAATTGTTCAAAATGGATGTTTTAAGGTTTTTAAACCCTCTATTTTACTGTAAATCACTATAGTTTATAGGTCTATCTTCATAAAAGTTGTCGAAGGTTTTATCTGTAGTATAATTATCTTTTAGAACTTTATAGACCATAACAATTAATAATGCCTGCCCTAAGCACTTGGTGTAAAACACCCATCTAAAAGCCACATCCATAGCAACCATTATGGTTAATAGTATTAACAGAAATGTTGTAATGGCAACATAAAACATCACGGGAATTTTCATTTTTTATTTACAAGATACTTAATATCAGATTATTAAGATAATTTATCCTGTTAAAAATAATATAAAATTAGCCCGTTGTGCATTTTGAGAAAATTTTGTCAGTTCTAGTGAGTTTTGCGTTTGAAATGAGCAAAATTTGTATCGAGAATAAAAATTTTCGTTTTAGAAAAGCTGTTCTCGACACAAAATTCTTTCAGAATTTCACTCGAACTGACATTTGTTTATTAAAAAGGGCCAAAATGCACAACGGGTTAAAATTACAGTACTGATATTTGTACTACCAAACCCTCATTAGCTCTTACATTAAAAACAGTTTCATCTTCAAATATGAGATACTGCCCTTTTACTCCTACTAATTTCCCTGTGTAAGACTGTTGTTTAATAATGTTTAGGCTTTTGGGTTTTTCCGGGTATTTATATACTGGGAATTCTAAATTAGTTTCAGAATTGCTTTCAATAAAATAAGCTTTAGCTTCCTCAGGAATATAAGATTTCAATTTCTCTCGCCATTCCACAAGATTTTCATCTTTTATATCATTTTTAAGCATACTGCGCCAATTTGTTTTATCGGCTACATGATCTTTTAAAGCCACTTCGGTAATTCCCGCTAAATACCTGTTCGGCACCTCAACAATCTCGATGGCTTCATGGGCGCCCTGATCTATCCAACGTGTGGGCACTTGACTTTTTCTGGTTACGCCTACTTTCACGTTACTGGAATTTGCCAAATACACAATATGCGGTTGCAACTGTACTTTTTTCTCGTATTCTAAATCTCGATCTTCTTTATCTAAATGCGCAGTACTTAATTCCGGACGCATAATCCAATCGCCAGCTTGGGCCGTATCATAAAAACATTGCTTATCAAAACCTTGACGATAAATGGGCTTATCCATGCCACAGTTTAAACATTGATATTTAACAAATTGCATCGTAATTTCTTTATTCAAAAGCTGATTCATAGTGATAAAATCATTTTCAAACACCAAATAATATTGAATTGGGCTTGCAAATTCCGTTTGCATTTTTGTTAAGACACCTTGGTAAATCATATAAAAAAAAGTGTTATTTTTAAAAACTTAAAGATAGCATAAATATGCCAATTCCCTTAGTGAATTCTATTGCATCCTGGTTTCTGAAGAAGCGATTTCATCAAATTGATTTGTTTCTAAAATACCCCAATGAAGTCCAGAACGAACTCTTAATGAGTATGATAGATTTTGCCAAACATACCGAAATTGGCAAGCGATACGATTTTTCAACCATTAAAAATTACAGAACATTTGCGGAGCGTATTCCCATAAAAAATTATGATGGCTGGCAAGATACTATTGAACGGTCGAGAAGAGGCGAAAACAATATTTTTTGGCCTACACCCATAAGATGGTTTGCGAAATCTAGTGGCACAACACGGGCTAAAAGTAAATTTATACCAGTAAGTGAAGAATCTTTGGAAGATTGTCATTACGCAGCAAGCAAGGATTTATTGTGTATGTACTTAAACAATAATGAGGATTCTCAACTATTCACAGGCAAGAGTTTGCGCTTAGGCGGCAGTAAAGAACTGTATAGAGAAAACGGAACTGTGCATGGGGATTTATCGGCCATTCTCATTGACAATATGCCGTTTTGGGCGGAGTTTAGTAGCACACCAAGTAACAAGGTATCCTTAATGAGCGATTGGGAACATAAAATGCAAGCTATTGTTAATGAGACTATTAACGAGAACGTCACAAGTTTAGCTGGCGTACCTTCATGGATGTTAGTGCTGTTGAATAATGTTTTGGAGACAACTGGAAAACAAAATCTACATGATATTTGGCCCAACTTAGAAGTGTATTTTCATGGTGGCGTGAGTTTTGTGCCTTATAAAGATCAGTACAAAAAAATACTTCCTAAAAAGGATTTCAAATATTATGAAATCTATAATGCTTCGGAAGGATTTTTTGCAATTCAAGATCAGAACAATTCTAGTGAACTTTTATTAATGCTGGATTACGGGATTTTTTACGAGTTTATCCCGATGGATGTTTATAACACTTCAGAAGAAAAAGCCATTCCTTTAAGTGATGTTGAACTCAACAAAAACTACGCCGTTGTAATTACAACCAACGCCGGTTTATGGCGTTATAAAATTGGGGATACCATCAGATTTACCTCGTTGAATCCTTATCGTATAAAAATAACCGGGAGAACAAAGCACCACCTCAACGTTTTTGGCGAAGAATTGATTATTGAAAATGCAGAAAGTGCATTAAAAAAAGTATGTCAGCGCACCAATGCCGAAATTGTAGATTTTACCGCAGCCCCAATCTTTATGGAAGGTAAAGAAAAAGGCGCTCATGAGTGGTTGATAGAATTTAAAACGCCGCCAAAAGACATCAACTATTTTAATGAATTGTTCGACAATGCTTTAAAAGCATCAAATTCAGATTATGAGGCGAAGCGCTACAACAACATCACACTAAATAAACCCACAATACATATTGCCAGACCTCAACTGTTTCATGATTGGTTAAAACAGAACAACAAACTGGGTGGTCAGCATAAAGTACCTCGACTGTCTAATACTCGTGATTATTTGGATGACTTGCTGAAATTAAACGTATAACTGTATTTTTTTGTCAGAATGCACTCTGATACAAGTAGTTAACGATTTTAACCATGGTTATGGCTAATAATTTATAGAAAACCATTGTACTCTCATATATTCACAGAATTAATCTGTAAACCCCTAATTATGAGAACTAAATCGCTAATATTAGCACTGCTTGTGTGTCATGTAATTTTTGCCCAAGACCCTTCAAACTTTACCGCCGAAAATGATTTAAGCTATATTGTAGATACTGCTGAATATGATGAAATTGGTACAAACGGATTTCAATTTGAAATTTTGGATGCAGGAGTCAATACAAAATACTCAGAATTTGGTTCTGGTTTTTTTATGAACAAACTCATCATGGTATCTTCTAAAAAAATTGGAGGTTTTGCAAAAATAGACCCCTATACCAATGAAGCTTATAAGGACCTATTTTGTTTAGATATCGAAGACAATGGACATTTAAGTTCACCTTTATTATTTTCCCGAATACTGAATACAAATGATAGTGAAGATCAATTAACATTTACTAAAAACCATAAAACGGTTTACTTTACTAGAAGCAATAAAGACAATTCCATGGAGTATAAATTATACGCTGCAACTTTAGAAGAAGGCTCTCATGGTAATTGGATCAATCAAAGATTATTGAGCCTTAATAAAAACAATGTTTCTATTGAAACTCCTTTTGTAAGTCCAAAGGGCGATAAACTATATTTTTCATCTAATAGGACTGACTCGTTTGGGGGCTATGATTTATATGTTTCAGACATTAACCCTGATGGCACTTTAGGAAAACCAAAAAACCTAGGCCCCAATATTAATACACCTTCAGATGAAAAATATCCTTCCACTTCGTTAAATGGAATGTATTTATACTTCTCTTCAAAAGGACATGAAACTATTGGCGGTTATGACATTTTTGCGAGTAGAATTCTAAATAAAGGTTATAAGGCTGCTCGAAACATGGGCAGTACCATCAATACTTCATATGATGAAGTTGCTTATTTTTTAGCTGCAAAAAACAAAGGCTATCTATCCTCTAACAGACCCTCTGGAAAAGGAAGTTATGACATTTATACGGCAACCAACAAAGATATCTCTCAAAATTTAAAAGGTAGCGTGGTTGATGCGGAAACCAAGATTCTTTTACCAAACACCATACTTGTTTTAAAGGATGAAGATGGAAAAGTGGTGTCCAAAGAACTAACAGACAATAATGGGGCTTTCGATTTTAGTGTGATTCCTTTTGAAGCATATACCATTAGCACAGAAAAAGATGGATTTATCGATAAAACCTTCCATTTTACTGCAAACAGAAGTTTTGAAACTGTTTATAATAAAAATCTAAAGCTTGAAACTACCAAACCCATAATTGAAAAAGTGGATGATAATTTAGCCATTGTTGTTGAAAATATTTATTTCGATTCCGCAAAATGGAGTCTTAAAGAAGAATCCCATATTGCTTTAAATAAAATCGCTGAAGTTTTGAATGCAAATCCTGATATGAAATTATCTATCAATGCGCATACAGATAATAAGGGAAACGCCAACTACAACCTAAAATTATCTAACAAGCGTGCCACTTCGGTTATGGATTATTTGATTAAAACCGGAATTAATAAAAACAGATTACAGTTTAAGGGATATGGTGAAATGCACCCCAAAATCGATTGTAAAGCTAAATGTAAAGCTGACGAATTATTAATTAATAGACGTGTTGAGTTTATTATTATAGACTAATTAAAAAGTTCGAAAAAATCGGTAAACAGATTAACCGTAAATTAATTTGGGCTTTTAACGAGTAATTTACCTCATAGTCTAAAACCTTAAAAATGGTTTGTAGGAACAGTTTCATAGATATATTTTTATCCTCGAAATCAAGAAACAATCACAAAGATTTAAATATTAATTAATATCCCTTGAAAAAGATACCACGCCAATTAGCGTGGTTTTTTTATGTCTAAAATCTACTATCTTTACTGAAAAACTCAAAAATGGCATCCTTTAAAAAGCAGACATTTATTACATTACTGGTCACTCTTTTATTTTTTTCTGCCAACGCGCAACAAAATGAATTTTGGAAAAGCATAAGATATGGCGGCGGCTTAGGTTTAAATTTTGGCGACGGCTTTTTTGGCGCAACCATTGCCCCCAGTGCTATTTATGAATTTAATGACCAGTTTGCTATAGGTCTTGGACTAAATGCAACATTCAACAATCAAAAAAATGTTTATAAAACCACCGTTTTAGGCGGTAGCTTAATCGGACTTTATAATGTTATTCCGGCAATACAACTATCTACGGAATTTGAACAACTTAACGTTAGCCGTAGGTACGATATTAGGATAAATGCTCCAGATGACAAGTATTGGTCGCCTGCTTTATTTTTTGGTGTTGGTTACCGAAGTGGAAATGTAACTTTTGGTGTTAGATACAACGTTTTGCATGATGATGATAAAAGTATCTATATAGATCCTTGGATTCCTTTTGTTCGGTTTTATTTTTAAAATCTTAAAGCGGCAAAAAGGTGCTTCCGGATTTAACACTTAAAGTCAAATCCCTTATTGTCTTATTTTTCAAACTCGTTAAAATAGTATTTCTCGAGGCGCTTAAAATATCGTGAAGAGGACATGGTCTTTCCTCATGACACTTTTCCATACTCAACATACAAGCGGTCAATTTATCTTCACCATCTATATTTTTTACGATGCGCATTATGGAGTTTTCTAAGTTTTCACTCGTTAAATAAAATCCTCCTTTAGACCCTCTAACAGATGAAATAATATTGTCCCTCACCAAGGCCTGCAAAAGTTTAGCAATATAAGCTTGCGGAACATTGATAGGTTCGGCAATATCCTTAACCATTACTTTGTTTTCCTTACTGGAATGTAGAGCTAAAAACAACACGGCTTTAATGGCATATTTGGAAGATTTTGAAAGCATTTTCCAATATAAACAATTCATCGCAATTACAAAAAAGATGTTTTTATCCTGAATATGATTTAAATCATATTTTTTTTTGACATCACTACCTATTTTTGCTTTACTAAAATCAACTCATATAAATGAGCAATAACAATTTATATCTAATCTATAATAATAAGCAGATGAAAACAGTACTAAAACTAATAACCGTTTTGTTCTTGACTTTAATCCTAAGTTGCGGTGGAAAAGAAGAAAAAAAGAAAGAAAAAATTAAGCTTCAGACCACAACAGAAAAGAAAGTAGAGAAAAAAGCCGAAAAAATACCTGCATCAAAAACAATTGACCTTAACAATAAGGGTATTGGGCCCATTACCTCTTTAACATTACCAAATGAGATAGATCAAGCGCTCGTAACAAAAGGTGAAGATGTATATAAAAAAATGTGTACTGCCTGCCATAGAGTAGATAAAAAATTTATTGGTCCAGCTCCAACAGGAATTTTAGAACGCAGATCTCCTGAATGGGTTATGAATATGATTTTAAACCCAGAAGAAATGACCCAAAAAGACCCTTTAGCCAAAGCCTTATTAATAGAATTCAATGGTTCGCCAATGGCAAATCAAAATTTAACTGAAGAAGAAGCTAGAGCTGTACTTGAATACTTTAGAACCTTAAAATAACTAGTCATGAAACCCTTAAAGCAACTATTTTTTGTTTTTGTATTTGTAGCACTTGTTTACTCTTGTAAAAATGAAAACAAGCAAACCTCAACGACCTCTACAGATAGTAATTCTGAAACTTCAACCGAGCAAACTGGACAAGCTTTTATAGAAGATGATGAGGGAACACCCAATTGTTTGCAAATTGCCATTGGCTCTCCCGACCACAAAACACTTGTTGCCGCTGTTCAAGCTGCCCAAGTAGAGAACGCCTTGGTTAATGTTGGGCCACTTACTGTTTTTGCACCAACCGATGAGGCTTTTGCCGCCTTACCAGAAGGTACTGTTGAGGATTTGGTAAAACCTGAAAACAAAAAAACACTAGCAAACATTTTGAAATATCATGTTACCCCTGGTAATTTAAGCACAACCATTTTAACTAAACTTCCAAGACTGGGACAAGCCAACAATCAATATGTCAAAATAGAAGTCGTGGATGGCAAACCCGTAATTGGTGGGGCTAATATTGTTGCCTCGGTTAAAGCTGGAAATGGTATTGTACACGTTATCGATAAAGTTTTGCTCCCTCCTTCTGAATAATAAATAATACTAACTAAAATCTAATAACATGAAGACTATATTAAAATCTGTTATTGCAATGCTAAGTCTGCTTGTAGCATTCACAAGTTGTAATAATTCAGGAAAAAAATCTGGTGCCCTTGCTGGTAATGTAGCCGAAAAAGTTTACGTTGCTCCTGGAGAGCATGACGAGTTTTATGCATTTATTTCTGGTGGATTTAGTGGACAACTATCTGTTTACGGACTACCATCAGGACGTTTATTTAAAGTAATTCCTGTGTTTTCGCAAGATGCTGAAAAAGCTTATGGTTACAATGAAGAAACCAAACCTATGCTAAATACCTCTCATGGTTTTATACCTTGGGATGATTCTCACCACCCAGATATTTCACAAACTGCTGGAGAAATTGACGGCCGTTGGGTATTTATAAATGGAAACAATACACCTCGTATTGCAAAAATTGATTTAACAACTTTTGAAACGACTGAAATTATTGAGATACCAAATAGTGCTGGTAACCACAGTTCTTCTTTTGTAACGGAAAACACCGAATATGTGGTGGCAGGAACTCGTTTTTCTGTTCCAATTCCTCAAAAAGACATGCCTATAAAAGACTATAAAGGAAACTTTAAAGGCTCTTTATCTTTTATATCTGTTGACCCAGAACATGGTCATATGGACATTAAATTCCAATTAATCATGCCCGGGTTCGATTATGATTTATCACACCCTGGACGTGGAAAATCTCATGGTTGGTTCTTCTTTACAACTTATAATTCTGAAGAAGCAAGCACCCTTCTAGAGGTTAATGCCTCTCAAAACGATAAAGATTTTATTGCAGCAGTTAACTGGAAAAAAATTGAAGACTATGTAAACAATGGTGGTGGTACAAAAATGCCAGCAAACTATGCGCACAACGTGTATGATGAAAGTACACATATGGCAACATCTACAATGAAAAAGGAAGTACTTACTGTAAATCCTTTAGATGTTCCTGGAGCTGTATATTTCTTGCCAACACCAAAATCGCCTCACGGGTGTGATGTTGACCCTTCCGGGGAATACATTGTTGGTAACGGAAAACTTTCAGCTAACCTTACAGTACATTCATTTACAAAAATGCTTGATGCTATTGAGAACAAAAAATTTGCTGGTGATGCTTATGGTATTCCAATCTTAAACTTTGAAGATGTTTTAGCAGGTTCTGTTGAGCAACCAGGTTTAGGGCCTTTACATACCGAATTTGATGGAAAAGGGAATGCCTATACAACATTCTTTATTTCTTCTGAAGTTGTAAAATGGAAACTAGGCACTTGGGAAGTGGTTGATAGACAACCTTGTTACTACTCTGTTGGCCATTTAATGATTCCCGGAGGAAACTCCCAAAAACCATTTGGCAAATACGTTGTAGCAATGAACAAAATTACTAAAGACCGTTATTTGCCAACAGGTCCTGAGGTAACACAATCTGCGCAACTCTATGATATTTCTGGTGATAAAATGGAACTGTTATTAGATTTCCCAACAATTGGCGAGCCTCATTACGCTGCTGGTTGTCCTGCAGATTTAATAAAACCGCGTTCTAAAAAGATTTTCAATTTAGCTGATAACAAACATCCTTTTGCTACTAAAAATGAAATGGACACCAAAGTTGTTAGAGACGGTAAAACGGTTCATATATATATGACTACGATTCGAAGCCACTTTGCACCAGATAATATTGAAGGCATCAAAGTTGGAGATAAGGTATTTTTCCATATTACCAACTTAGAACAAGATTACGATGTGCCTCATGGTGTAAGTATGATTGGAGCAAATACTTCTGAATTACTGATTATGCCAGGGCAAACGGAAACTTTTCTATGGGAACCAAAACAAGAAGGTGTATGGCCATTCTATTGCACAGATTTCTGTTCCGCATTACACCAAGAAATGCAAGGTTACGTTCGTGTATCTGCTACAAATGCTAATACACCGTTAAAATGGTCTCTAGGTGAAGATATAGAATAACCATTACAAAATTAAATTGCATAAAATTAGGGAGATTTTGTTTTAGTGTTTATTTCCCTATTAAGGCGAGAGTAAATTATTTCGCTCTCGCCTTTCTTTTTAAAACATTAAAATTCCTGCGAAGGCAGGAATCCAAAAAAACATTTCTTTAATAATATTTTGAATGTTTAATACTCTTGAATGAAAAACAAGGGGAATGCCTTAAAAAAGAATAGTATAACTAAAAACTAGATTCCCGTTTTCACGGGAAATATACAGATGAAAAAGTCAAACTTCATCATGCTTATTGCAGCTTTATTGCCGTTGGGATTGTTTCTATTTCCGCTTTGGAGAATCACATTAGAAGCACCACAATACCCTACGCCACTTGCTATGAATATCCATATTAATGATTTTTCAGATGTGCATCCTCACGACATTAAAAACATCAACTTAATGAATCATTATGTGGGCATGAAGTATATTCCTGAGGCGATACCAGAGTTTAAGATTTTTCCTATAGGAATTATTATTACTACTATTATTGGAATAATCATTGCATTCAGGGGCACTTATAAATGGTTTTTGTACTGGTTCATTTTAATGGTGGTTTTAAGTGCTGCGGGCTTGTATGATTTCTATTTATGGGAGCATGATTACGGGCATGACCTAGACCCCAAAGCCATTATGAAATTTACCAATCCAGACGGCACAGTTATGGGTTTTCAGCCGCCTTTATTTGGGAGTAAAGACATCCTGAATTTTAAAGCACATTCATACCCTAGACTTGGCGCGCTCTTTTTAGGTCTTGGGATAGCTGGTTCATTTATTGCTTTTTTAGTAGGAAAGAAAAAACATAAAAAATCTTTGGTTATGTAGAAAAGAGAAAGACAAAACACTAAAATAATGAAAACACTAAAACACTATTCAACAATAGCATTAATACTGATGCTCATCAGCTGTAATGTCTCGCCCAAACCCATAGAATATGGGAGCGATGGTTGTTATTTTTGCAAAATGACGATTGTAGATAAAGTTCACGCAGCAGAAATAGTAACCAAAAAAGGAAAAGTCTATAAATTTGATGCCACAGAATGTATGATTAATTTTATGGATGATTTTGACACGTCAGAGATAGCCTTATACCTATCCAACAACTACACAGAACCTGAAGCTCTAATTGACGCTACAAAAGCCACTTTTTTAATAAGCGAAAACATCCCCAGCCCAATGGGTGCTTTTTTATCAGCTTTCAAAAATAGAGCTGATGCTGAAAAAACACAAGTAGAAAAAGGAGGCGACTTATATACATGGACAGAATTACTAGCAAAATTTAAAGACTAGTAGCATGAAAAACTTAATCATTTTTTTATCAGTCATTTTAATGGCTAACACAACTATTGCTCAAACTATTGAAGTTTGCAATACCTGTACAATTTCTACATTGAAAGCAGCTATTTACCAAGCGAAAGATTTTGATACCATCATTGTTAAAAAGGGCATTTACAAAGAGCATAAAATTTTAGTTGACAAACCATTAACTATTATCGGCAAAAACTACCCCGTTATTGATGGCGAATTAAAAGGGGAAATCATTACTATAATTTCAGATAATGTAACCGTTGATGGCTTATTCATTCTAAACGTTGGCACTAGCTATACTGAAGATTTTGCTGCCATTAGAGTTGCAAAAAGCAAAAATTTCGTCATTAAAAATTTAGTTTTAGAAAAGCTGTTTTTTGGTATTTATATTGAAAAATCGAGTTACGGAAAAGTGTTTCACAATAAAATAATTGGTGATGCTGTGGAAGAATATAGCTCTGGAAATGGCATCCAACTATGGTATAGTAATCATATTGAAATAGAACATAATTATGTTGAGCATGTTCGCGATGGTATTTATCTAGAGTTTTCAGATGATTGTTTAATTAAAAATAATGTAAGTGCAGAAAACTTACGCTATGGCTTACATTTCATGTTTTCTAACAATGACATTTATCAAGATAACACCTTTGAAAACAACGGTGCCGGAGTTGCCGTTATGTTCTCTAAAAAAATAAAAATGCTTAATAACATATTTAAAGAAAATTGGGGAACAGCATCTTACGGTATGCTTTTAAAAGAGATTAATGATGCCGAAATTATTGGTAATACTTTTGAAGAAAACACCATTGGCATTAACATTGAAGGCTCAAACAGAATTATATATAAACACAATAATTTTAAAAATAATGGTTGGGCAATTAAAGTGCGGGGGGCGTGCTATACCAATCATTTTTTAGAAAACAACTTTCTGTACAATTCCTTTGATATTGCTTACAACAGTAAAGTTAACGACAATGTTTTTGACAGAAACTTTTGGAGTAATTACACAGGTTACGATCTTGATAAAAATGGTGTTGGCGATGTACCATACAGACCTGTTAAGTTATTTTCATACATTGTAAATCGCACTCCAGAAACCATTATTTTATTGCGGAGTATGTTTATAGATATTATCGATTTTTCAGAAAAAGTATCACCAGTTTTTACGCCCGATAATTTACTGGACAATAATCCATTAACAAAACAAATAACATGGTAAGCATTCAAAACTTACATAAAAAATTCGGCAAAAACCAAGTGTTAAGTGGCTTAGATTTGAGTATTAGCGAAGGTGGTATTTTCGCAGTCCTTGGGCCAAATGGCTCGGGAAAAACCACGTTGATAAAATCTATTCTGGGCATGGTTATCCCAAATAAAGGGGATATTTCTGTGCTTGGAGAAAACATTAAAAAAAGTTCAGATTACCGACATAAAATTGATTATTTACCACAAATAGCCAACTTCCCTAGTAATTTAAAAGTGAAAGAATTAATTAGAATGATTAAGGATTTGCGCCAAAATACTGATGAGGATGAGCGGTTAATCAAACTCTTTAAACTAGAACCTTTTTTGGACAAAAAACTAGGAACCCTTTCTGGAGGCACAAAACAAAAAGTGAACATTGTTTTAACCTTTATGTTTGATAGTCCTTTAATTATTCTCGATGAGCCCACAACTGGATTAGACCCTATTTCCCTCATTAGATTAAAAGATTTAATTCAAAAAGAAAAAGCCAAAGGAAAAACCATTCTAATAACCTCGCATATTATGAGTTTTGTTGAAGAGGTATCAGACGAAATTGTGTTTTTATTAGAAGGCAAAATATACTTTAAAGGCACTATTTCAGAATTAAAAAACCAAACCAATCAACCGGATTTCGAACATGCCATAGCATCTATACTTACAGAAAACCATGCTTAAAATATTAAAATATAGTTTTTACGATTTAATGCGTAGCCGTTGGAGCTATGTGTATTTTGCGTTCTATTTATTGCTTGGTGTTGTGCTTTTGTTTTTAAACAACGACCTTTCAAAAGCAGTCATCACTTTAATGAATGTCATCATTGTGCTTGTACCATTAATTGGAACTATTTTTGGCGTGATGTACTATTATAATTCCAAAGAATTCACAGAATTGTTATTAGCACAACCCTTAAAACGCTCGTCTATATTTTTAGGTCAGTATTTAGGGGTAGCTTTATCACTTTCCATGAGTTTAATTTTAGGTCTAGGCATCCCATTTGTGTTTTACGGTTTGTTTGAAAGTAGTGCCATTTGGGATTTTTCACTACTGCTTATCACAGGAACATTTTTAACACTAATATTCACGGCGTTAGCTTTTAATATCGCTTTGTCAAACGAAAATAAAATCAAAGGTTTTGGGTACGCTATTTTACTTTGGTTGTTTTTAGCCATTATTTACGACGGCCTGTTTTTAATGACATTAATAATGTTTGAAGACTATCCGTTAGATAAATTATCGTTAGTTGGCACGATGCTTAACCCCATAGATTTATCGAGAACACTCATTCTTTTAAAATTGGATATTTCAGCTTTATTAGGATATACAGGAGCTGTTTTTAAGCAATTCTTTGGTACTAATTTCGGACTTATAGTATCATTTACAACCTTAATAGTTTGGGTAATTCTGCCCGTATTACGAATTGTCTTTAAATCGAAGAAGAAAGACTTTTAATCTAGTCCATCTTTTTAAAACCTTACTAAATCGCCACAAATTTAATACCAGACAGGCAATAAGCAATGATGAAATTGCAGATGTTATGACATATGTGTACAACTCATGGGATAATAACAAAACAAACGTAACCAAAGCTCGAGTTGACGTTGTTAAAAACGACCACTAACCCTATTCTATATTTAAGAAAATGCGAACTATTTTAAGACTGGCAACGAGGATTTTGTTCATCTCATGCCTATCAACAACTTATTGTCAGTCTGAAATAGTTCCTATTAAAGGCGGCACATATACACCGCTATACGGTAGAGATTCTTTACAAGTTTCTATTTCAGATTTTGAAATGGATGTGTATCCCGTAACTAACCAGGAATATTTAGAATTCGTTAAAAAATATCCTAAATGGCAACGTTCTCAAGTAAAGAATCTATTTGCAGACGGTAATTATTTAAGGGATTGGATTTCTGATACTGAAATAGGAAAACATCAATCTTTAAATGCTCCCATTACAAATGTTTCTTGGTTCGCAGCTAGTAATTATTGCGAATGTCAAGGTAAACGATTACCAACAATTGACGAATGGGAATATGTGGCAATGGCTAACAAAACCATGGCAGACGCCCGAAAATTAGAAGATTATAATAAATACATTTTGGGCTGGTATGAAAAGCCTAAAACCTTTAATAATCCTATTGGCTCAACCTTTAAAAATTATTGGGGTGTTTATTATTTACATGGATTGGTTTGGGAATGGACCTTAGATTTTAATTCCGTTATGATTTCGGGCGAATCCAGAAAAGATGTAGATAATGATAGTAATCTGTTCTGTGGAAGCGCAGCCATTGGCGCCACCGATTTAATGAATTATGCCCCATTTATGCGATATGCAACCCGAGGTAGTTTAAAAGCAAAATATGCCATGAAAAATTTGGGGTTTAGTTGTGTTAAATAGATTTTTTGTCATTCCGGAGTTTATACTTAGCGCAGTCGAAGTAAAGGCAGGAATCTCATAAATTAAATGATGCATTACAAATACATAATTATCCTTTTTACGTTATTGACATCATTCATAGCATGCAAAAATGATAAATCCAATTCGGGAAATAATGAGTTAGCATTATACCAATGTCCGATGACATGTGAGGGCGAGAAAACCTTCAATCAATTTGGGAGTTGTTCCGTTTGTAAAATGGATTTAAAACAAATCGAACAAAAATCTACCATCGCAAACAATGAAATTTCAGATGCATCTATTTTCAATTTAACTTCAAAATGGAACACAGAAGAAAACGAAACCATTCAGCTTGAAAATTTAAAAGGAAAAACCTTAGTCATGGCTATGATTTACACAACCTGTAAAGCAGCTACAAAGACCATTTTTGTAAAGTGTATCCCAAAACACAGCTAACAACTGATATTCCATACTAAAAAAAAGCGCATGTGTTTTGGAAAACACTAATTATTGGGTTTGTTTTTCTTTTTGGTGTTGGATTGTTGGCCGTATAAATACTATATAGTGAACCTGCGAGGTTTCAAATCCCGATAGCTATCGGGACTTGTAGGTTTCTATTGTTAATTAGTAATAATACCTACAAGGTCAAAACAAGACCTCGCAGAAAACCTTATTAATCATTGAAATTCAACTTAGTCCATCTATTTAAATTCAGAAATAAAAACTTTATCGCCAGAACTCATCATCAATTTTATCCTCAAAATTCCCTTCTTGATGTATTTCTTCAATTAAAGCCAATTGTGCTTCCGTAGCCACCTTTTGAATTTCAGGAAACAACACACGCTCTTCAAAACGAATATGTTTGTCTAATTCCTCTTCAATCTTACTTAAAGTTTGAGCTTCATCTTCAGATTCTGTAAATAAACGCCTTAATCGCCTATGGTCTGCCATGGCTCTTTTCACAAGGTCATGCTCTTCATTTAAAATAGTGAAAATATGCGCTTCTTCCTTTTCAAAATGAGGGATTAAATGATTTTCAAAAAACCAATCGGCATAAACCTTTATCCGTTTTGGTTCAATATTCTTACTGAATCCAGCTCTTATTTTCCAGGATAATAATAATCCATGATGATGCTCTCTACTTAGTGGTTGTAGCGCTTTATGTCGTTTCTGTGGTTTATGGTTCATATGATTTTGTTTTTAAAATATTAATAATAATGCTCCCAATGCCCAAGGGTAAAAATAGACTGGAAACAAATAGAAAAAGATAATAGTTTGGAATAACTCCTACTTGAAAATAAAACATCCCGCCTTGAAGAATTAAAAATAATTCAGTTAAAATGAAACCTAAAATAAACGTATAGATTCCAAAATTTAGCCAGACATTAAAAGCAACCCACTTATTTTGTAAAATGAAACCAAATAAAAATCCTGTGATAACGCCCAACATCAGTAAATGAATAAACCCAATAACAAGATTTCTATGTTGATAGGCAACGTCTGAAATTTCAGGAATAAGCGATAGTAATTGCGTTCCTATTTTTAAAATCAAACAAAATATAGCAAAGACATATATGTAAATAGTAAGTTTTGAGTTGTTTTTTAAAAGGAATAGCTGATGCGGTTTTATTAGATTTAAAAATAAAACAACGGTAACTAATTGGAGCAAAACCCCTATTCCATTAGCCCATAATAAAGCGCAATGAGGCGCAAACCAGTTTATAGGCAACGCCATTGTTAATACCGTTGAAACTATTAAAAGCACAAAAAACAACCTAAATTGTTTGGAGTCTTTAAGTTGTAGAACATGAAAAAACAGAGCGGTAACCACTATTAAAAACCAGCCATTAAACTGAAAATGCAAAAAGAATTGAATGGCTATTTGGTAAAAAGCCGAAGCCTGACCAAGCATAGACACCGCTGGCCCCAAACACCACACTCCAACAGTAGATAATAGCATAAACACTAATGAAGCTTTCAGTAATTTTCGAGTAACTATGGTTTTTGTTTTATGGTGTTTCCAAATAAGATACACAAAATAGTAACTGCAAAAAATGTGCAATGTTGAAAACGTTATGGAAATAGCCGCATACCCTTGAAACGGAAAACTAAGCAGCATACCAATTACAGAAAATTGAGTTAACCAAAATAACCTATTGTATATGGGCTTTTTCTCTGGTACAAAATAATGCACAATAAGTACATACAACATTAAATACACCCAGCCTAACATAGCAACATGGGAGTGGGCATGTACTAAAAACCTATTGTTGATGTTAAGCTCGCCAACAAACATATACCGCAACATGCCCCCCAATAAAGCGGCTATTAAAAAATTAACCAAGCATGTAACTACATGTTTTTTTAACATAATGATGATGATTACATCCGTTAAAATTAAAAATTCCAGAAAGACCTAGCGCTTCTGGAATTTAGGATAAATAAAACCAAAGACAACATACTAACCAAATTGTTGCTCCAATTTTATGGCCTTAGGGAATAAAATATTGTTTTCTAAATGAATGTGTAAATGCAAATCTTTTTCAAATTCTTCAAGCATAGCAAATGTTACTTTGTAAGTATTACAAGCATCTGCTGGCGGATTGTAATTATCAGTAAGTTCTGCAATTTGTCTAAAGCGTTCGCCTTCGTTGTCGTGCTCTTGCATCATCATTGCAATGGGGTTTTCAACCGTTCCAAACTGTGGCGATTGTACGGCGCCTTCCCCTAAAACAGCATTCACCATTTTTTTAACAAAAGGAAATAATATGAGCTCCTCTTTTTTCATATGTGCTGCCAACTCGCCTGCCGAGGCAGTAAACAGTTCATTAATTTTCAATAATTCTGGATGACGCTCGCCATGAACACGACACAGTTTATCCAAAAACTGACGCAATACAGGAATTTTTTCTTCCACGTAACGGTGGTGTTTTTTTTCAATATAATCGATTAACAAATCCAACGGCCACGCTTTATAATCTATAGATTCTCCACCTTTTTGGTTTAAAACGTTCTGGAGTTCATCTAATAAAACGTTGCTATCTATTCCTTTTTTTTCGCAAGCTTCCTCAACAGACCTATTGCCGTTGCAACAAAAATCTATTTTATATTTTGAAAAAACCGCTGCCGTTCTATAATCCTCGGCTACAAACTGCCCTATTTGTTTTTCTGAATCTTTTTGTAATGTTACCATAATTATTTATTTCGGATAATTTTATCCTATTTATATTCAAATTTTTTTTGAGTGAAACTCAATTTTCAAACTGAAAATTGTAAGTTGAACTCATCCCAATTTTATATTGGGATCTTTTCAACTATTTTAAAATTATATTTTTAAAAACGAAGCACCCGATTTTATATTCAGTGCCAATTCTTCTAAACTTGTATTCTCTAGCATAAACTTCAATTCATCTCTAACCACTTTAAATTTATCGTGTACTGGACAAGGGTGGTTTTCATCACAGGTGTGCAATCCCAATCCGCATCCATTATAAATGTTATCACCATCAATGGCATTTACAATTTGAGATAATTTAATACTTTTAATTTTGTTCACATCAATTTCAAACCCACCATGCGCCCCTTTTACAGAACTTACAACCTCGTTTCTAACCAATGCTTGCAAAATTTTTGCTGTAAAAGCTTGAGGCGAATCTATTTCCTTTGCAATCTCTTTTGGGCTTACACGCACGCCCTCATAGGATTTGGTTGCAATAAAAATTGCTGCTTTAATACCATATTCACAAGCTTTTGAAAACATTGAGTTGAATTAATTTGATACAAAGATATAAAGATATTTTAATTAGGACAAATTTATCTTAATTAAATGATAACAGAAGAATTTTAAAATCTATTTGGTATTAGAATTGATTTTTATACCATACTTTTTGCCATTCGCGTTTTAATATTAAAAAGGCAACGTCTTCTGAAAGTTTTAAGATATCATCACCATCTAAAGCCTTGACTTGCTTTTCTGAAACATCAATAATATAAAGTAGATTCAAATAGTCCGTAAACTTTTCTTGAATGAGTTTATACACCGTTTCATGAAGTATAAGCTTTAAACTTGACGGCAAGACGTCTTCATGAAAGTCTAAATCTATATTAGCTAAAAGAAAATCTTTATTAAGTTGAAGAATTAATTTTTTGTATAGATCCAATTGATTGGCTTCTTCAATCAATCCATTAAAAGTAGTAGGTAACTGCATTAAACCGTTCTATTCATTAAATTGTTACCAAATGTTTTAAGTAATTGTTTTTTATCTTCTGAAATATGTAAAGATTGTAAGACAGTAAAGGCTTTATTCGTATAATTTTTAATAGCAGTTTTTGTCGCTTCGGCTGAACCAGAGGTCACAAAAAACTGTTTAGCCACTTCTATTTTGGTGGAAATATCTTCAGGATCGGAAGCAAACAATTCACTTAATTCAACTTTATCAGCATCATTTGAAAACTCTAAGGCCTTTAAATACAAATAGGTTTTCTTGTTTTCGATAATATCACCTCCTACTTGTTTTCCAAATGTTTTAGGGTCGCCAAAGGCATCTAAATAATCATCTTGCAATTGAAATGCAATCCCTAGATTTTTACCAAATTCATAAATATTATATTGGTCATCTTCTGAAGCATCAGCCACAATAGCTCCCATTTTCATTGCTGCACCAACTAAAACTGCTGTTTTATATTCAATCATTTTTAAATACTCTGGAATGGTAACATTGTTTCTGGTTTCAAAATCCACATCATATTGCTGGCCTTCACAAACTTCTAAAGCTGTTTTACTAAATAATTTTGCTAAAGCCTGAAATGTAGTCGCATCATAATTTTCAAATAATTGATATGCCATAATCAACATCGCATCACCTGAAAGAATTCCAGTATTAACATCCCATTTTTCATGAACCGTTTGCTGTCCTCTTCTCAATGGTGCATCGTCCATAATATCATCATGCACTAAAGAAAAGTTGTGAAACACCTCAACACTCAACGCTGCATGTAATGCTTTTTTATAATCGCCGTTAAAAATATCAGCGGTCATTAAAGTTAATACGGGTCTTAACCTCTTGCCTCCTAAACCTAATATATAATCAATAGGCTCATAAAGATTTTTAGGCTCCTTGATTACTGAATAGTCTTGTAAATAAGCAATAAATTGGTCTTGGTATTTTTCTATTGAAAGCATTGCGCAAAAATAATGGATTTTAACATACTTAAATAACTTCAACTTAAAGGATATGTTAAATAATCATTAAAACTTTGGAAACTTTTTTTGTTTCTAAAGTTTCCATACCTATATTTGCACTCGATTATGAGAGAAAAAATTCTAATTGGAGCTACTGATTTGTTTTTAAACTACGGGTTTAAAAGTGTCACAATGGATGATATAGCCAATAAACTGGGTATATCTAAAAAAACCATATATCAACACTTTGATAATAAAACAAAGTTGGTTCAGGCTTCAACACTACAATTATTTGAGTTTATTTCCGAAGGCATCAATCACATTTGTGCTTTAGAAAAAAATCCTATCGAAGAAATTTATAGCATTAAACAATTTATAATGGAGCATCTTAAGAACGAGAAATCATCTCCGCAATATCAGCTTCAAAAGTATTACCCAAGAATTTTTAAAACCTTAAAGGAAAAACAATTTTGCACCATGCAAGATTGTGTTACCAATAACCTTAACAGAGGTATTCAACTTGGTCTATATAGAGACACCATACATATGGATTTTATTTCAAGAATCTATTTTAACGCTATGATAGTTATTAAAGACAAAGACTTGTTTCCTGAGGATAAATTTTCAATGCCTATGCTGA
The DNA here is from genome assembly GCF_040720935.1 of Algibacter sp. 2305UL17-15. NCBI lineage: Bacteria > Pseudomonadati > Bacteroidota > Flavobacteriia > Flavobacteriales > Flavobacteriaceae > Algibacter > Algibacter sp. 2305UL17-15. Next base: position 11,420 of record NZ_JBFDAE010000007.1, on the reverse strand, counting down.
TGAACAACTACCTAGAATATCATTTACGAGGTATCTGTACGCCAAAAGGCTTAGAAATAGTAACTAATTACATCAATTCTAATCAATCATAAAAATGAAACACAAACTAATACTATGTTTTAGTTTATTAATCTCTATTGGGGTGTTTGCTCAAGAAACGCCCCAAAGTTTTTCGCTACAAGAAGCGATAAATTATGCCTTAGAGAATAACAGACATATAAAAAATGCCGATTTAAATATACTGGCAGCAAAACATCAAGTTTGGGAAACTACAGCTCGTGGATTACCACAAATTAATGGTGCGGTAGATTATTCTATCTATCTAAAGACACCTTTTGATATTAACTCATTACCAGAAGACAGCTCATTTAGGTTTTTCTTTCCGAAGCATAATTTAACGCCCAGTATCACCTTATCACAATTACTTTTTGACGGTGGGTATATTGTTGGATTACAATCTAATAAAGTGTTTTTAGAAATAACTGAGAACGCAAAAAACAAAACCACAAATGAAGTGGAGAATCAAATGGTTAATGCGTATAACAATGCATTATTAACCAAGGAAAGTATAGAAATTACAAAAAACAACATTGACGTTTTACAATCTAATTTAGAGGAAACTACCAAAATCTTCGAAAATGGTTTAACAGAAGAGGAAGATGTAGAGCAATTGCAATTAACATTGAACAGCCTTGAAATAAACCTTAAAAACCTAGAAACACTTTACGATATTTCTAAAGGTTATGTAAAAATTCTTTTGGGCATAGATCCAAACGGGCCTATTACCTTAACAGATACACTTGACGATTTAATTGCTGAAAATATTTCGTTGGAATTGATCAGCAACGAACATTCCGTAACCAATAATATCGACTACAAGATTGCAGCAAATGAAGCCGTAAGCAAAGGTTTAGAATACAAGCTTGAAAGATCTAATCAGCTACCAAAAATCAATGCGTTTGTAACTTCAAATTACTTGGGGTATAGCGATTCTTTTTCAAATTATTTTAGAAAAGAACAGGATTGGTTATTCACAACGATAGGTGGTGTTAGCATTACGTTCCCCATTTTTAGTTCTTTCGGCGGAAAATCAAAAAGACAAAAAGCAAAAGTAGAATGGGATGTTGCAAAAAACAATCTCATAATTGAAGAAAACCAATTAACTCTTGAATTCAGAAATGCTAAAAACGAATACAATCTAGCCATTGAAACCTATGCCAACAAGCAAAAAAACTTAGCATTAGCCGAGAAAATCGAAAAGAAAAACACCGTAAAATATAAGGAAGGTATTGCCAGCAGCTTCGATTTAAGACAGGCACAAATGCAATTATACGGCAGCCAACAAGAATATTTACAGTCCATTATAGACGTTATCAATAAAAAAGCAACTCTTAAAAACTTATTAAATATTAAATAACTACGACCATGAAACATTTATATATACTATTTATTAGCGCCATTATATTGACTTCATGTGGCGGGGACAAAAACAAATCCGTTGAAGATATTATTGCTTCAAATGATTTAGAGCTAATGAGACAAAAGAAAACGGAGTTGGATGTAAAAGTTCAAGAAATTTCAGCGCAGCTGAAACAATTAGAAAAAGAAATTAAAACTTTAGACCCACAGGAAAAAATTCCATTAATAACGACAATTACAGCTAAAGAAGGTGTTTTTAATCACTTTGTAGAATTACAAGGCAATGTAAGCACAAAACAAAATGTGGTAATAACTGCAGAGTATGGCGGCGTTTTAAGTAACGTTTATGTTAAAGAGGGACAAAAAGTTCGCAAGGGACAAACGCTTGCCAAGATTGACGATGGCGGTTTAAGTCAGCAATTGGCACAAGTAAAAATTCAAACCGAATTGGCAAAAACCACTTTTGAACGACAAGCGCGTCTTTGGGAACAAAAAATTGGGAGTGAAATTCAATATTTACAAGCCAAATCCACTTACGAAGCGCAACAACAGGCAGTAAATCAATTACAACAACAAGTTGGAAAAACCTTGGCTAGAGCACCTTTTTCCGGAACCATTGATGATGTGATAACAGAACAAGGAAGTGTAGTTGCTCCTGGGCAATCTCAATTATTCAGAATAGTGAATTTAGATGACATGTATGTTGAAACAGATGTACCAGAAGCATATGTTTCAGAAATAGTTCCAGGTAAATCTGTAAAAGTGAACTTTCCAGTTTTGGGAAAAGAAGTAGATGCAAAAGTGCGTCAAGCAGGAAACTTTATCAATCCTGCAAATAGAACCTTTAAAGTTGAAATTGCCCTTCCAAATAAAGGCATCACGGTAAAACCAAATCTTACCGCAAAACTTAAGATAAACGATTACACCAACAATACTGCAATTTTAATCCCTCAAAGTATCATTTCTGAAAATGCTGAAGGCGAACAATTCGTTTACACAATTTCGGATAAAGCAGACAAAAAAGCCAAAGCAAAACGTGCAATTATAGAGACTGGAAAAACGCAAGGCGATAATATTGAAGTGCTTTCTGGAATCAAAAATGGAGACGAAATTATTGATGAAGGTGCAAGAAGTGTTAAGGATGGACAGGAAGTGAAGATTCTAATCAGTCAGTAGTTTTTAGACTCTAGTTTTTAGACTCTAGTTTTTAGAAAATTAAAATTAAAAAACATGAAAGAAATTAAATTCAACTTTGAAGATTTAAAGGTTTATCAAAAATCTCTTGATTTCATAGATAGCGCATACAAACAGACTAACAAGTTTCCGAAAAGTGAAGATTACGCACTAAGTTCTCAATTCAAAAGAGCATCAGTTTCCATTGCACTAAATATTGCAGAAGGCTCGGGAGACACTAATGCTCAATTCAATAGGTTTTTAAATATTTCCAATGGCTCTATAAAAGAATGTGTTGTCTGTTCAACAATAGCTAAAAGACTAAATTATCTAAGTGAAGATGCAGATTACGACAACAGACTCCGACTTGAAGAATTATCAAAAATGACCTCTGGACTTCAAAAATACCTGAAAACCAATAAGGGTAATTCTAACAACTAATGACTAAAAACTAATGACTGATAAAAATAAAAAGAAAGTAGATAAAGAATTCGCACTCTCCTCATGGGCCATCAACAACAAAACCACCATGTATGTTTTAATCGCGCTTATTTTGGTGTTAGGTGCTGGAGCTTACTTTAGCATGCCGCGTGAGAACTTCCCAGAGATTAAAGAAACTAAAATCTACATTAGTTCTGTATATCCAGGAAATACTGCCGAAGATATTGAAAAGCTAATTACCGACCCTATTGAGGACAAACTCAAAACGGTAAGTAACGTAATTGAAATAACCTCAACATCACAGGAAGATTACTCTATAGTTGTTGTTGAATTTGACGAAAACATTACTGTTGAAGCGGCAAAACAAAAGGTAAAAGATGAGATAGATTCTGAAACTTCAGGTGAGGATTGGCCAACATTTAATGGCGCAAAGGTTGAACCTAATATATTCGACTTGAGTATGTCTGAAGAAATCCCGATACTAAACATCAATATTTCGGGCGATTACCCAGTTGATAAACTTAAAGAATTTGGCGAATATTTAGAAGATGAAATTGAAGGGCTTGAAGAAATCAAGCAGGTAGATATTCGTGGCGCACAAGAAAAGGAAGTTGAAGTAGCCGTTGATATTTATAAAATGATGGCTGCCCAGGTAAGTTTTGATGACATCATCAACACCATTAGCAGGGAAAACATGACCATGTCTGCCGGTAATTTAATAAGTAGCGGACAGCGTCGTACCATTCGTATTATAGGTGAAATTGAAGACCCAAAAGAACTAGAGAATTTTGTTGTAAAATCCGAAAAAGGAAACCCTATTTATTTAAGGGATGTTGCAAAAGTGACATTTAAAGATGAAGACAAAACCACATATGCTAGAGAGTTTGGACATCCAGTTGTGATGCTAGATGTAAAAAAACGTGCTGGTAAAAATATGGTTGCTGCTGCGGAAAAAATTCAAAAAATCAAGGATGACGCAGTAGAAAATGTATTTCCACCAGATTTAACCGTTACTATAGCTAACGATCAATCAGCAAAAACCATTGGTCAGGTGGATGATTTGGTAAACAATATCATCTTCGGGATTATTCTCGTAGTTACCGTTTTAATGTTCTTTTTAGGATTTAAAAACGCCTTATTTGTCGGTTTTGCCATTCCTATGTCCATGTTTATGTCGCTTATGATATTGAATTATTTGGGCTATACCATGAACACTATGATTCTTTTTGGTTTAATTATGGGACTTGGTATGCTTGTAGATAATGGAATTGTTGTCGTAGAAAACGCCTATCGTTTAATGTCTGATGAAGGCATGAGCCGCATTGAAGCTGCTAAAAAAGGCATTGGTGAAATTGCATTTCCTATTATTATTTCTACCGCCACAACTGTCGCTGCATTTATTCCACTTGGGCTTTGGCCCGGGGTTATGGGACAGTTTATGATTTACTTCCCAATCACACTTTCGGTTGTTTTAGGGTCTTCATTATTTGTGGCCATATTTTTCAATTCCGTTTTGGTATCCCGATACATGACTATTGAAGACAAAGAAATGCCGTATAAAAATATCATCAAACTTTCTGCAATTATTGGCGGTATCGGATTATTAATTTTAATTTTCGGAGGAAGTGCCCGTGGTTTAGGAAGTGTCATGATTTTTTCAATCATCTTACTTTGGGCGTATCGTTTGTTCTTGAGAAATTGGGCCAATGGTTTTCAAAATAAAATCTTACCACGTTGGGAACGTGCTTACGAAAAATCACTTCGCTTTGCGTTAAGTGGAAAAAAACCTGCACTAATCACCATTGGCACTTTTGTTTTGCTAATTGTAGCTTTTATGGGCTTTGGTGCTTCCGTTGGAAGTCAACGGACAAAAGTGGAATTCTTCCCAGATAACACGCCAAATCAAATTATAGTTTACATTGAATATCCTGAAGGTACAGATATTAAAAAAACAAATGCCATTACTAAAGACATTGAAGAACGCGTTTATAAAATCATCAATGACGAAGCTTATATGCACGGAGATTTCAATTTCTTAACCGAAAGTGCAGTTTCTCAAGTGGGCGAAGGCGCAGGAAATCCACAAACTGATGGTGGTTCTGCTGCTGAAATGCCGCATCGTGGAAAAATAACAGCCACCATGAGAGAGTATAAATTCAGGGATGGTGCCGATAGTAATGTGTTGCTTAAAAAAGTACAAGAAGATTTAAAGGGCATTTATCCTGGGGTTGCCATTTCAGTTGAAAAAGATGCGGTTGGACCTCCAGCAGGTTATCCTATAAACTTAGAATTAAAAGGAGAAGACTATTCTGAGTTGATTGCTACTGCTGAAAAAATGCGTGATTATATCAATACTAAAAACATACAAGGGATTGATGAGTTAAAAATTGACGTGAACAAGTCTAAACCTTCAATGCAAGTAGTAGTTGACAGAAAAAAAGCTGGTGAATTAGGCGTCACTTCAGGACAGGTTGGACAACAATTACGAAACTCTATTTTTGGGGCAAAAGCTGGGATTTATAAAAAAGAAGGTGAAGATTATGATATCTATGTCCGTTTTAATGAAGAAAACCGCTATAACACTAGTGCGCTTTTCAACCAGAGAATCACATTTAGGGACATGGCTTCTGGACAAATAAAAGAAATCCCTGTCTCTACCGTTGCCAAACAAACCAATAATTCTGGTTTTAGTGCCATAAAACACAGAGAAGTAAAGCGTGTGGTAACTTTATACTCTGCTTTAGCGCCTGGTTTTACAGATGCTGCAGCAATTGTTTCAAAAATTCAAAATGAAATGCAAGGGTTTACTGAACAACCTGATAGCGTAAAAATTAATTATACAGGTCAAATTGAAGAACAAAACAAACAAATGGCATTCTTAATGGGTGCGTTCTTTACTGGTTTAGGCTTAATTTTCTTCATATTGATATTCCAATTTAATTCGGTTTCAAAACCGGCTATCATTATGTTGGCTATTTTCTTGAGTTTAATTGGTGTATTTGGAGGCATTGTAATAACAGGAAGTGCCTTTGTAATTATGATGACCATGATGGGAATTATTTCCCTCGCTGGAATTGTAGTGAACAACGGTGTGGTATTACTCGATTACACCCAACTTTTAATAGACAGAAGAAAAGTAAAGCTCGATTTAGAAGACGATCAATATTTGCTCAAGGAAGATTTAGTTGAAGCCATCGTAAAAGGCGGAAAAGCACGTTTACGTCCTGTATTGTTAACTGCGATTACAACTATTTTAGGATTGATTCCTTTAGCAACAGGTCTAAATATCAATTTCTTTACCTTATTTAGTGAGTTTGATGCCAATATTTACGTAGGTGGTGATAACGTAATTTTCTGGGGACCATTGGCATGGACCGTTATTTATGGTCTATTTATAGCAACATTTTTAACGCTTATTGTGGTTCCTATTCTATTCTTTTTAATAACAAAATTAAAAATGAATCTATTTAAAAACAGAACTGCAGATAGAAATCTAGTTGTTCAAGAACAAACTTTTTATATGGATAAACAACTTGAAGAAGTATAAAATCAAATAGAAATTTTTTAATAGTTTGACTAATTCAATTATTATACTGGAAAGAGCCACTAATTTATTGTGGCTCTTTTCATTTTGACTTAGTCATTCTGAACTTGTTTCAGAATCTCATTAACAGAACATCAAATTCAATAAGTAAATACCATGATAATCATATATCTTATGTAAATTTGCACCTCAATTTTCACGATAATGTACAGAAGTCATAATTGCGGCGAATTAAGCGCTGCACATATTAATACAGAAGTAACCTTAGCAGGTTGGGTTCAAAAATCTAGAGATAAAGGTTTTATTGTTTGGGTAGATTTAAGAGACCGTTACGGCATAACGCAATTGGTTTTTGATGAAGAGCGCACTTCAAAAGACCTTATAGATCAAGCTCAAAATTTGGGCCGGGAATTTGTCATTCAGGTGAAGGGAAAAGTGATTGAACGCGCTTCAAAAAATGCAAATATTCCAACAGGAGATATTGAAATTTTAGTTTCAGAATTAAAAGTTTTAAACGAATCAATTTTGCCACCTTTCACCATTGAAGACAAAACCGATGGTGGTGAAGATATCAGAATGAAATATCGCTATTTGGATATTCGTCGAAACCCAGTAAAAAACAGCTTGATTTTTAGACATAAGGTTACACAAGAAGTCCGCAATTATCTTTCTAAAGAAGGGTTTATTGAAGTTGAAACACCCTATTTAATAAAGTCAACGCCTGAGGGCGCCCGCGATTTTGTGGTCCCTTCTAGAATGAATGAAGGTCAGTTTTATGCCTTACCACAATCGCCACAAACCTTCAAGCAACTGCTGATGGTTGGCGGTATGGATAAATATTTTCAGATTGTAAAATGTTTTAGGGATGAAGATTTACGTGCCGACAGACAACCTGAATTCACACAAATAGATTGTGAAATGGCGTTTATTGAACAAGAAGATATTTTAAATGCTTTTGAAGGGTTGACCCGCCATTTATTAAAAGAAGTTAATGGTGTTGACGTTGAAAAATTCCCAAGATTATTATATGATGATGCGATGCGTTTGTATGGAAATGATAAACCAGACATTCGTTTTGGAATGCAGTTTGGAGAATTAAACGAAGTAGCTCAACACAAAGATTTTGGTGTTTTTAATAATGCTGAATTAGTAGTCGGGATTGCAGTTCCCGGAGGAAACAGTTACACAAGAAAAGAAATCGATAAATTAATTGACTGGGTAAAACGTCCACAAGTTGGTGCTTTAGGCATGATCTATTCTAGATGTAATGATGATGGGACTTTTAAATCTTCAGTAGATAAATTCTACGACCAAGACGATTTAAGAAAATGGGCAGAAGTTACAGGTGCAAAACCGGGCGATTTAATTTGTGTGCTTTCTGGAAATACTAATAAAGTAAGAGCGCAATTAAGTGCCTTACGTATGGAATTAGCAGAACGTTTAGGATTACGCAATCCTAAAGAGTTTGCGCCGCTTTGGGTTATGGATTTCCCGTTATTGGAATGGGATGAAAACACAGAACGCTACCACGCCATGCATCATCCATTTACCTCGCCAAAACCAGGACAGTTAGAGTTATTAAAAACAAATCCAGGCGAAGTTAAAGCCAATGCTTATGATTTGGTATTAAACGGTAATGAAATTGGAGGAGGCTCCATTCGTATTCACGATAAGCAAACACAGTCCTTGATGTTCGATTATTTAGGGTTTACACCTGAAGAAGCCAAAGCACAGTTCGGATTTTTAATGGATGCCTTTCAATATGGCGCGCCACCTCATGGCGGTTTAGCCTTTGGACTGGATAGATTGGTGGCTATTTTGGGCGGACAAGAAACCATCCGTGATTTTATTGCATTCCCAAAAAACAATTCTGGGCGCGATGTGATGATAGACGCTCCCGCTGCAATTGATGATGAACAGTTAACAGAATTAGGTTTACAACTTAATTTGAAATCATAATTTTAAAATCCTGCTTTTGCAGGATTTTTTAGTAGTTTTAAAAAATGGCTAAGAGTTTTAAAAGCATCTTACGTAAATTTTTAATTTGGAAATACAAACATATTTCCGAACGTCAATTTATATACATGCTAAGTATTCTTGTTGGCTTTCTTGCGGGAATGGGTACGGTTATGCTAAAAAACCTCACGCACACTATACGTTCACTTTTTGGCGACTACGTGTTTAAAGACTACCAAACATCGCTCTATTTTGTGTTACCAATAATTGGCTTATTGCTCGTTTACATTATCAAACAAACATGGTTAAAAAAACATATTGGCCATGGTATTTCTACAACGCTTCACGCCATTTCAAAACTTAACGGCATTATTCCCAGATATAATATTTATGCAGCTCTAATTACCGCACCCTTAACGGTTGGCTTTGGTGGTTCTGTAGGGTTGCAAGGGCCAGCGGTAAGCGTTGGTGCAGCATTAGGTTCCAACGCAGCACGATTGTTCCACATGAACACAAAAACAAGAATGTTGCTCATTGGTTGTGCGGCAGCAGGTGCTATGGCATCTATGTTTAAAGCACCTATTGCAGCTATCATTTTCGCTATTGAGATTTTTAGTTTAGATATTGCATTCGCATCACTTGTACCGCTTTTACTGGCATCGGTTTCAGCAGTAGTCACCTCCTATTTTTTCTTGGGTACAGATGTGCTATTACGCTTTGAACTCATAGATAAATTTCAAATAAACGACATTGGTTTTTACACCGTTTTAGGGGTCGTAACCGGCTTAATGTCCGTCTATTTTTCAAAAGTATTTTTCGGAATTACCAATTTTTTCAAACGATTTGAAAGCCGTGCAAAGAGGCTAATAATCGGTGGTTTAGCTATTGGCACCATGCTATATATCATTCCGCCACTTTACGGTGAGGGTTATGGTATTATGAACAACCTATTAAAAGGAGATCATTTAGCCGCCATTGGCAACACGCCTTTTAATTTCGATTTAGAGAATATTTGGATTGTCATTGGCCTACTTTTAGGTATTACAATTTTTAAGGCCATTGCCATGACCACCACCTTTGGCGCAGGAGGTGTTGGTGGTGTGTTTATTCCAACGCTGGTTATGGGTAGCGCTTTAGGAAATGCCTTTGCTAAGGTGATAAATAATATGGGATTAGATTTTCATGTTTCGGAATCCAATTTCACTTTAATTGGGATGACGGGTTTAATGGCAGGTGTCTTACACGCCCCACTTACCGCTATTTTCTTAATTGCCGAAATTACAGGAGGTTACGAGTTGTTTGTGCCCTTAATGCTAGTTGCCGCGATATCCTTTTCAATTACCAAATATTTTATTTCGCACTCTATTTACACATTAAAATTGGCAGAGCGTGGGGAATTAATCACGCACGATAAAGACAAAAATGTATTGATGATGATGGAAATTGATAAAGTGATTGAAACAAACTTTATCATTTTAACACCCGAAATGACACTACGAGAAGTACTGGAAAACGCCGTAGCCAAATCATCAAGAAACCACTTCCCCGTGGTTAGTAAAACGCATCAATTTTTAGGTGTCATTCGTTTAGACGATATTAGACATATGATGTTCAACACGGAGCTTTACGATAAAGTAGATGTTCAAAGTTTAATGCACGCCGACCATGGCATTATAAATTACGACGAAGATTCCATGAACGACATCATGAAAAAATTCAAAACTAGTGGTGCATGGAATTTACCAGTCATCAAAAACGGAAAATATTATGGTTACATCTCAAAATCTAAGTTGTTGACCGCTTACAGGCGTCAGTTAATTAATGTAACGCAATAAACTTGTTCAGACTTGACAGGTTTTAAAAACCTCTTATGTTTGTATTCAATAAATGATAGTATCAATCCAAAGCGTTTTATTAAAATGATAGAACTTAATACAGACCCAAAAGTAGCGACAGTTTTCAACAACTATCCAAAAAATATAAAAGAAAAATTGCTACACCTAAGAGCACTCGTTTTAGAAACCGCAAACGAGACTGAAACCATAACCCAACTAGAAGAAACATTAAAATGGGGAGAACCAAGTTATATCACAAAAATTGGGAGCACCATTAGAATAGACTGGAAAGCTAAAACGCCAAATCAGTACGCTATGTATTTTAAATGCACCAGTAAACTTGTGTCCACGTTCAAAGTTCAGTACACAAACACTTTTAATTTTGAAGGTTCACGAGCTATAGTTTTCAATTTAGAAGATGAAATACCAGAAGAAGCATTAAAAAACTGCATCAAAGCAGCACTAACCTACCATAAAGTAAAACATCTACCCAGTTTGGGAATTTAACATCCAGAGGTTTTATTAGTATCTTTGTACAAGAAAATAACACCATGAAATATCTTATATTCATCTTATTCCTCGCCTCGGCAAGTTTAATTGTGACTGGATTTATAATAACATCCGACAACTCACAAAAGCTGATTGGCTCAGGAGTTGCCCTATTATTTTTAGTGGTCTTCCCGTTGTTTTCATATTACCGCTGGAAGGACAAAGACCTTAAAGATTATATGCTCACAAAAGAGAACTTGGATAAAATGAGGGAGAATCAACGTCGTAAAAAGTATTAATATTTGGGCGTTACCACAAGGGTCGGGCTTTCCGCTCCAAGTCCTCGCTCGTACCTCGCTGTGGGCTTTCCACTACAATCCCTAACGCGGTTTTGTCCGCAGTTGGCAGTATTCAGCTGGCAATTTGGTTACTATCTGTAATTAGAATTTAGAATTTAGAATTTAGAATTTAGAATTTAGAATTTAGAATTTAGAATTTAGAATTTAGAATTTAGAATTTAGAATTTAGAATTTAGAATTTAGAATTTAGAATTTAGAATTTAG